>JAFVXM010000029.1 GCA_017501205.1 Clostridia bacterium | reverse complement strand
ACCGGCGCATGCAAAAAGTTTGACAATAAGCAACGCCCTCAAAAACCAAATATAGGTTGGCATTTACTAACGGGATTAGTTGCTCCCTTTTTGTACGTGCCCGTTGGCGGAAAGATAAAAAGGATTGACTGCGAAGGCCTAAAGCCCCCGTATCTTGTGCTTAGCAACCACGGCTCGCTTGTGGATTTTGCTATGGCGGTAAAGGCACAGTTCCCCCGCAGGCAAAACTACGTGAGTGCTATTGACGAGTTCGTTGCAAGAGAATTTATGTTCCGTGAGCTCGGCATGATCTACAAGCGCAAGTTCACAAACGATATCACCGTTGTTCGCCACATCGCACACGTTTTGATGAAAAATAAAAACATCCTCACCCTTTACCCCGAAGCAAGATTTTCCATTATCGGCGTAAACGAGAGGATTGATAACGCACTCGGCAAACTCGTTAAGATGGCGAAATGCCCCGTTGTTGTCTTTATTATGCACGGCAACTTCCTCCGCTCTCCCCAGTGGAACAAGCATCCCTACCGCAAGGTTCGCGTTGAAGCAGAGCATCGCCAGATAGTAACGCGCGAGGAGGCACTTACCTTAAGCGCAGAGGAAATTCAGGCAAGAATCGAAAAGTTCTTCGTATATAACGATTATGAGTGGCAATACGAGAATAAGATTGAAATAAAGAGCAAGGCAAGAGCACATAACCTTCACAAGGTTCTTTACCAGTGCCCGCACTGCAAAAAGGAATTTTCAACCTATTCGAGAAATACCAAGATCTGGTGCGAGGAATGCGGCAAGGTTTGGGAAATGGATACCTACGGAAGGCTTCACTGCGAAAATGGCGAGGATATCTTCACCTCACCTGTTGACTGGTACAACTGGGAGCGTGAAAACGTACGCAAAGAGGTCAGAAGTGGCAACTACCACTTTGAGGATGAGGTCAGAGTTGACCACCTCGTTTGCTCGCGTCAGGGCTACGTTCCCGCAGGCACGGCAAAGCTAACGCACGGCTATGACGGATTTACGCTTGAGGGCACCTTATACGATAAGCCCTTCCACTTAAGCCGCCCCTGCGAAACTATGATATCCTGCCACATCGAATACGGCTATAAGCACAGAGGCAGCAACCGCCTGTTCAGAAAAACCGGCTGGGATCCCAAGGAACGCAGAGATACTATCGACCTCTGCACGCTTGATGAATCCTATTTCGTATCTCCGATGAACGCCAAGAACGTGATAACCAAAATACACTTGGCTACCGAGGAGCTTCATGATTATATGATCGAACAAAAGAACAATCAATAAATAAATAACCCCCTTTTTCGCAGGAAAAAGGGGGTTTTGTTTTAATAGAAGGTAGCCACAGGCTCCTCGGGCTTATACGATTTTATAAGCTCCTTAACAAAAAGCACCGGGCCCTTTGCACCGTAAAGCTTGTGGAAGGTATAGCGTATCTCGGCAGTTACGACAACCCAGTCACGGTTCATAAGATCAACCGGGGCATCCGCAACCGCAACAAAGCCCTTGTAAGCGATATCTGCCTCACAGCACGTCATAACGTGTCTGCCGCACACAAAGGTATCGGACGGCAGGGAATTATCCCTCGCCACGATGCCTTTAAATTTTACCGTTTTGCCGGCATACGCCTTTACGTCCTCCGCAAGGTCGCGATAAAAATATGCGAAGTCGCGGTCAGAAATTTCTATTACGGGGGCATTAACGTCAAACGGCAGAGGATCCTCAATATCGTCAGGCTCGGCAAGTCCGCCCGGATACTCGTAAACAATTTGAGGTCTGCGGGATATTCCGCGCACTACCTTATGCATTGCCATTTTTCCGTAAGAATCGTCAAAGCGATTGAACACAACGAGATCAGTAAGCTCAATTTTATCAAAAACAAGTTGCCTCATATTAGCGTTGTAATTCAAGAAGCTTTGAGAGTCAAAAAAGGTCATTATCTGGTTAACCATCCAGCCGTTGGGCATACCCTCGAAAAAAGATTTGAGCATCCACATACCGTTGTACTCAACCAAAACCCTATCTGCCCTGTATCTTTTTAAAAGATAGCCAAGGTTTTCCTCGTTCAGATCGCTCTCGTCCTCAATATACTCAACGTAAACGTCCGCAACGTTAAACTTTCGCGGCTCAAGCTCTACCTCGCCTTCCTCGCACACGAGAACGAGAGTGCGCTCTCCGCTGTCAAAGCGAGGATCCTCAAGCGTCTCCTGTATAAAGCTTGACTTTCCGGATTCCAAAAAACCCAGAAACATATATACGGGTATTTCCCTGTTTTCCATATCTGCTCCTTAAATACCAAACAGCCCTGCAAGCTCCTTCTCGTTGAGCTCGCAGCCTATAACACACAACCTGCCGCACGTTTCAGCACAGCCCTTTCTAACATCTATACCGCCGGGGATATAATCGAAATGAATCCATCCGTCCTCGCCCGCAACAATACCCTTTGCGCGGAGAATAGTGCCGTATTTCTCATCTGAATCGAGCTTTTTAAGAATTTCTGATATCTCGCTTTCGCTAAATTTCTTTGCCGTTTCTCTACCCCAGCTAACGAAAACCTCGTCTGCGTGGTGGTGTCCATGATGATGCTCGTGATCGTGGCAGCAGCACTCGCCGTCGTGTTCGTGATCGTGGTGGTGATGTTCGTGCTCGTGATCGTGGTGATGCTCGTGATCATGGCAGCAGCACTCACCGTCGTGATCGTGGTCATGGTGGTGATGTTCGTGCTCGTGATCGCAGTGATGCTCGTGATCGTGGCAGCAGCACTCACCGTCGTGTTCGTGATCGTGGTGGTGATGTTCGTGCTCGTGATCATGGTGATGCTCGTGATCATGGCAGCAGCACTCACCGTCGTGTTCGTGGTGGTGATGCTCGTGATGGTGCTTCATTTCTTTTTGAAGCCTTTCAATTTCTGCACCAAGCGTATCGGTGTGCTCCATTGCGGATAGAATCTTCTCTCCGCTTATCTGGCAAAGAGGCGTTGTAACTATTTCTGCCGTGGCATTGTGCGCGCGAACAAGAGCTACCGCATCCGCAAGCTTCTCCTCTGAAACGTTCTCCGCGTGGCTCATTATAATACAGCCGGCGTTCTCTATCTGGTCGTTAAAGAACTCGCCAAAGTTCTTCATATACATTTTGCATTTCGCCGCGTTTACAACGGTGGTGCAGGAGTTTATAACCGCACCCGGCAAATTTGCACCTATAACCGCCTTGGTTACGTCGCTCAGCTTACCTACGCCCGAGGGCTCTATAATTATCCTATCGGGAGAAAACTGCTCGTAAACCTGAGCGAGTGCCTTTGCAAAATCGCCAACAAGCGAGCAACAGATGCAACCCGAATTCATCTCGGTTATCTCTATGCCTGCATCACGCATAAAGCCGCCGTCTATACCGATCTCTCCAAATTCGTTTTCAATCAATACCAGCTTCTCGCCCTTAAACGCCTCGCTTATAAGCTTTTTGATAAGTGTGGTTTTGCCTGCGCCGAGAAAGCCGGAAAAAATGTCAATCTTCATATTTCACCTTCTAAATTTTCTTTTATGTAATTATATTACTATGCCGTAAATTTGTCAAGCAAAGATAAGCAAAGGTTTGTCTGCTTCTGCACTTTATTTTATTTACCCCCCTTTTTCGCACGTTTTCGACAGTTTGTTTAAAAAAAGCATACGGACCGCTCACGCGATCCGTATGCCAAAATATGGGGTGTGTAACTATGAAAAAAACTTCCGTTTTTTCCAAATGAGAGTGAGCGTTGTTATCTTACACTGGGCTCGGTAAGTGCAAAGGGATCGAGGATCTCGTCAAGCTTGTCCTCCTCTATAAGTCCGTCCCTCAATGCAATGCTCTTTACACTTACACCGGTTGCGAGAGATTCCTTTGCTATCTCTGCCGCCTTAACGTAGCCTATATACGGGTTGAGCGCGGTTACTATACCTACGCCTCTGTCAACCCACTCACGGCACCTATTCTCGTTTGCCACGATACCCTCAATGCAGTTATCCGTGAGGGTTGCAACAGCACCTGAAAGCGCCCTGAGCGATTCGAATATTTGATAGAATATAACGGGTTCAAACGCATTCAATTCAAGCTGACCGCCCTCTGCGGCAAGCGTTATGGTTACGTCGTGCCCGATAACGAGAAATGCCACCTGATTGACAACCTCGGGAATAACGGGATTGATCTTTCCCGGCATTATGGACGATCCGTTCTGCCTTGCGGGGAGAGTTATCTCGCCAAAGCCGCACTTCGGGCCGCTTGACATCAGGCGAAGATCGTTGCACATTTTTGAAAGGTTTACCGCGCACGCCTTGAGCGCACCCGAAACTGCCACAAAGCAGTCCACGTTTTGCGTGCCGTCAAAAAGATCGTCAGCACGGGTAAGCTGCTCGCCAAACAGCTCGGAGAGCTTTTCGGTTATGTGCTCAAAATATTCCTTCCTTGCGTTTATTGCAGTGCCGATTGCGGTTGCACCCATATTGATAACGTGCATTTCGCCAAGGCTTTTTTCAATGCGCGCTATATCCCTGCCGATTGCGGTTGCAAACGAGTGGAATGCCTGCCCAAGGCGCATGGGAACAGCGTCCTGAAGCTGGGTTCTTCCCATTTTAAGGATACCGTCAAACTCCTCCGCCTTTTTGTAAAGCGCTTTCCTCAAGCGCTCAAGCTGATGCAAAAGCTCGTGGCTTTTCGCTATAACGGTAAGCTTTCCGGCAGTGGGTATAACGTCGTTAGTGGATTGCTCCATATTGACGTCATCATTAGGGCTAATTACAGAATAGTCCCCTTTTTCGCCGTTTAAATGCTCTATTGCGATATTCGCAACCACCTCGTTAACGTTCATGTTAGCGGAGGTTCCTGCGCCGCCTTGGATGGGATCAACAACAAAATCACACTTGTGCTTGCCTAAAAGAATCTCATCGCAAGCAAAGGCGATAGCTTCGGCCTTTCTCTTTTCCAAAATACCGTACTTTCCGTTTACGATAGCAGCCGCCTTCTTAATAAGCGCAATCTGCTTTATAAACGTAAAGCTCATTTTCATTCCCGTAATGTCAAAATTGTTCTTCGCTCTGTATGACTGTATTCCGTAATACGACTGTCCGTCGATCTGCAGCTCTCCAACAGAATCCTTTTCCGTTCGGTAAATTTTATTCATAAAAATCCTTCTAATGTCTTCAACATAATTGATTATAAACCTTTTTTATGCTATAATCAAATATATATATTTATATATCGCAAATAAAATTTATTTATAAGAGGGCTTATGTTTTCATCAAAGGATTACGTTTACGAGGTTTACCGCGAAAAAAGCTTTACTTTGGCAGCAAAAAAGCTTTTCGTTTCTCAACCTGCGCTGTCGGCTTCCATAAAAAAAACCGAAACCGAGCTGGGTGCAGAGCTTTTTGACCGCCGCTCCACGCCCATAAGACTTACCGAGGCAGGCAAGGCGTACATAGAGGCGGTTGAGCAAATATACGCCATTGAGGAAAATCTTAAAAACCGACTCAGCGATATCAACAGCCTTAAAACAGGCTCGGTTATTGCAGGCAGCGCAAGCTTCATTTCGTCCTACCTTATCCCCGAGATTCTAACCGCCTATAAGGCAAACTTCCCCGGTATTACGGTAGATCTTATTGAAGACTCGTCCAACGAGCTTAAAGAAAAGGCAATAAACGGCCTCATCGATGCCGTTATAGATTACGATTTTGACGATGCCTTTTTTAAAAGTTATCCCCTGAAGGTTGAGAAAATATACATCGCGGCATTAAAGAGCAGCGCCGTTGCCGAAAGGCTTGCCGAATATACCGTTACGGGTGCCGAGGTAAAGAGCGGCAGGGATAAAAAAACTCCCCCCGTGCCCATCTCTCTGCTTGCAGACGAGAGGTTTATACTTTTAAAGCGCGGAAACAACATGCACACGCACGCGAGCAACGTGTTTAAGGATGCAGGCGTTTCACCCAAAAACTCCATTTGGCTCGATCAACAGATGACCGCCTACAACGTGTGCCTTAAGGGGCTGGGGCTCGCTTTCGTAACCGACACGCTTATCAAAACCACCGAGGTTAAAAACGCCGTGTTCTTCCGCATAGATAGCGCACACGCCAAGCGTACCCTTTGGATCGCACACAGAAAAAATATGGAAGTAACGGGCAGTCTTTCCCGTTTCATCTCCATCTCGCAGGACGTTTGCAAAAACATTTAAGCATAAAAACCCCGTAAATCAAACATTATCACATATTTTAAAGGAGGAAAATTATGGATAATGAAGTTTTAACCACGGCTCAATCACATATAGAGCAACCGCAGGAAAACCAGCCTGCTATAAAATGCAGTGGCGCAAACAAGATCATATCTGCCGCAATCGTTATGCTTGCGGCGTTTGTTGCGGCGAACTCGTTCTATACGGACATATTTGGCAATAGCATACTCGGCGTTTTAACTTTGTCTGCAGCGATCATATCAATTATCGCAGTAAACAACCGTCGGCTGGCTTTTATCCCCCCGCTTTTAATTCTTTTCGGCATATTTACCTTCCTTGCATCGTTTTTGTTTGAAATGGACATTATCGGAAATGTATCGTTTATCGGCTTAAAGGCTTTCGCGTTCACCTTTAAATCCTCTCAATCCAACCCATTGCTGGCAGTTCCCACCGCGCTTTGGCTGCCCTGTATGACGGCTGCAACCGCTATATTTACGGTAAACTGCTTTAAGCGCAAAAAAAGCCGTGCCCTCAAGTGGCTTGCCTTCAGCTTTTTTGTGGCTACACTGATATTTACTGCCGGGCACGTTCGATTTTATACTTATTATTATCGCACAACAACAATCTATATTGGGCACTTTAATCTTTCTCTCGTTTACATCCTGAAGCTTTCGAATACCGCGCTGTTTCCCCGTCCCAACATACCCATCGAGTATAATTTCAGCGCTGTGATCGCCATTATTCTCATAGCTATTTTACACACGTTAAGAAAGGAAAAAACCGAGTGTCATTGCAACATAGAACAAGCAAAACCCGCCTTTAACGCGTGTTATCTCGGGGTTATTGCCCTTGCAGCCTCCTCATTAATCCTTTTCTTAGATAGCGTCTTCAATTTGTCGTTTAATACTGTGCAAATAATATTTATCCCCGCAAGCGCATTGCTTATCATCGTTTTCAGTTTGGTTAATCCCAAGCTCACGTTTATTGCGGGAATTGTCGTGGTCATTTCCACGATTTTGATTTTATTAATTGGAATCCGTCAAAATGCAGTCTTCGGTGAAACAACAAACAATGCTGCAATAGTATTATATTCATTGCATGCAATAGCCGGCACGGTTATGCTGGGCATTTATAAGGCAAACGGAAGCAAAACTATCAAGTGGCTGTTCTTCGGCTTTACTGTAATCTCCTTGCTGTTCCTATTCCCCGCCTTAACCTTATCCATACCCCACGACCCCCTTTATAAAGTCAATTTCGGTCCCATTATTTGCCTGACGGCAAGCCTGTTGCTGCATGCTTTTGTTCCCGTTCAAAATAATAAAGAATAATTGATAAGGCAAAAATCAATATTTACCTATTTCAAATCATTTTTCATATATCGTCCCCCCCCCTTGGCGGTGATATGATAATCATATTAAAAGACAGGCTTGCAACTATTATGTGAGAGCAATATTTCCAATTGTAAACATTTATAACATATTCCAATATATATTTTACTAATTAGTTATTATGAAAATCTAAATTATTTGAGGATAAAAATGAAAAAGACATTACTTATAATAGCAATAGCATTATTAATTGTTTTGGCTTCATGCACATATAATGGGTATTCTGGTAATTATTCAGATTTATATTCGGTAGCAATAAATAGTGTGTTGTGGCTGAATGGTCATTCTTGGGTGGCAGATTATGAATGCGATCCTCAAATAGAGGTAATTGAAGAAGATAAATATGGAAGAATAATGTTTACGTACTATGAAAAATATTATAGCGGAGCTGGTATATCCTTTTCTGCTCTAATAATTTGTCAATCTTCAAATGAAGATAAAGTGTTTTATTATGAGGATATAAATTATATTGTTAAAGAGCAAGTTTTGTATTCTCAAAATCTTGAAAATTTTAATGAAGAAGAAATTGAACAATTAAAAACGGTTAATGATTGGAATAAAGAAATTGATTATGATAAATGTGTTGTAAAAGAAATAACAAAAAGCAAGCCAAAAATTTTACACGAAAAAGAAATTGAAGACCAAATAATCGACGAATTTAATGTGGTTAATGGCGAGTATTCTTTGTTTATGGATTTTTTAACCAATAATTTAGATAACTCAAAATATATAATATATGGAAATATAAAAAAAGATAAAGCTGAAAGTATTTATTTTATTGGTTTGGTCGAAAATGAAAAGGATTATTCCATAAAGTTAAATATTATTGTTCCGTTAAATGTATATGACTATAAAACCGAATTTGTTGAATTTAAAAAATTGAATAATTGGTATTAATCCTGGGGAATATTATTTGGGGCAATCACAAGGTTTGTGATGCTAACGGAGTTGAAAACGAAACGGCTAACTTTATTGACAATCTCAATCCGTTTAGATACCGCGGATATTATTATGATGCAGAAACAGGGCTTTATTTCTTAAAAACTCGTTATTACGACCCCGAACTTGGCAGATTTATAACTATTGATGATATATCCTATCTTGATGCTGAAACGATTAACGGTCTTAACCTTATCCATACCCCACGACCCACTTTATAAAGTCAATTTCGGTCCCATTATTTGCCTGACGGCAAGCCTGTTGCTGCATGCTTTTGTTCCCGTTCAAAAAAATAAAGAATAATTGATAAGGCAAAAATCAATATTTGCCTATTTCAAATCATTTTTCATATATCGTCACCCCTTTGGCGGTGATATAATAATCTTATTAAATGTTATATTTAATAAGGAGAAAATGAAATGAAAGCAGTAAAACGTGTTTGTCTTTTTTTAGCGTGTATTATGTCTATGCTGATTTTCGGCTCGTGTTCATCGGGCGGCAACACAAATAGCAGTAGCTCATCGGGAAACAAGCCCGTTGAAGAAAAAAATGAGCCCCTACCCACCGATAAGGCGTACTCGGTGCTCTTTATCGGCAACAGCTACACCAAGAGATACGAAATGGCTAATAAGCTGTTCGAGCCCATGGCGCAGGCTGCGGGATATGCTATCCAAGTAACCGCTATTGTAAACGGCGGCCACACTCTTGAAGAGTTTGCAAACCCCAACGATGCTTACGGCTCAAAGGTTGCAAAGGAGCTTTCAGAAGAAAACTACGGCAAGTACGATTACGTTGTACTGCAGGAGCAGAGCCTCCGCCCCATCACCGAAACGGGCAAGTTCTACGACGGCGTCAGAGCACTTAACGAAAAGATAAGAGCGGCAGGCGCTACCCCCGTGCTTTACGCAACCTGGGCAAGAAAGACGGGCTCAAGCGACCTTGCGGATTTAAAAATGACTAACGAGAGCATGACTTGGACTCTCGCCGCAATCTACACCGCTATCGGTGAAGAGTTAGATATCCCCGTTGCATACGTAGGCCTTGCCTTCTACGATGCTTACACAAACCTCACTTCAGTTGAGATTTACGATACCGACCTCTATCACCCCGTATATACCGGAAGCTATTTGGTAGCTGCAACTATATTTGCTAAAATATTTAACTACGATCCCACAGATATAGATTTTGTCGGCACGCTTTCTAAAACCACCGCAAAATCCCTTCGCGTAATAGCAAAGAACGCCGTGTTCAACACCCCCGAGATCCCCGCGGAATATCACACCTCGTCCGAGGGCGTTACCGGCGGAACGGGAGAGGTTCAGTACACGAGAAACCTTACGGAGCTTCCCGACTCTGACCTTATATCAGTTTTAACCGGCGGAACGTATCCCAACGGAAAAAGCTTTAGCGGTATTCTTGGCAGCAAAAACAAAATTGCTTCCCCCGAATATTCCGGCGAAGGCCTCACTGCCGAACAAAAGGCAGACATTGCAGATATAGGCTACGGTGTTTCCGTAATCGGCGTTGAGAAGATGGATAGCTCCTCAAAGGGCTACACCACAGCAATAGAAAACCTTGTTAACGGGCATTGGGGCTCCACTTTGATGTGCAACATTACGTTTGACGATGCCACCTACGACGTTAGCGGAAAGGCTTCTGCGGAAGGTAAATACCGTTCACTTATAACCTTAAACTTTGGCAGACTCTGTCAATTCGATGCAGTTGGCTTTGCTTCGGGCAGCATGAACGGCTTCCCCGGCGCAGCAGACGTTTACGTGAGCCTGGATGGAGAAATCTGGACGCTCGTTCCCAGCGCTTGCTGGAATAAAATTGACGGCAAGGCAATAAACCCGGTTTCCGATGCAAGGGCGCTTGCTGATCCCTGGAACGGCAACACCACCGAGGCAATCTGTCTTTTCGATATGGGCGAGGTTGAGGGTGTTTACGTAAGGATAGGCGTCATCCATGGCAGAAACGATAAAACCACCATGTACAACACCATAAACACCAGAGAAATTCTCGTGTTCGGCAAATAATAACAAACAACAAAACCCCGTATTTCACGCGAAATACGGGGTTTTTTATTGCGTTAAAGCACGTCCTACCTTTTATTCGTCAGATCAAAGCTTAACTCAAGCAAAAATTTTAAATTGTTCTTGGAAACGCTACCGTCAAGCGCTACGGTTATCCAATGCTCCTTATTCATATGATACGCAGGATAGATCCCGTGCTGCTCACACATAGACGCTGTGAGATTAGGCTCGCATTTTAAATTTACAACGTCAATTTGCCCAAGCTCATTTATGCCAAGCTTACGTTTATCAATCGTCATGATTACGGCAAACCATTTTCGATTTCCTTCATGGCGAAACACCGCAAACGTGGGATATTTGCTCCACGGATATTCAGCTTTAACGCTGTACGTATCAAATATATAGTTTTTTAATTCCTGCCTGTTCATTTTTAATTTTTATTCAAGCCAAAGCTTCTTCGTCAGCATAATTGTGTTTAACGTTCAATTATACAGCAGTCAAAAAACTCCGTGAGTTTATTACTTCTCAAGCAGCGCCAAAATTTCGTCGGCGTTAGTGTCGGGTTTTACTTTCGGCATAACCGCTTGTATAATGCCTTGCTCGTCGATTAGAAAAGTCGTTCTCACAACACCCATGCTTACCTTACCGTATAGCTTCTTCTCCTGCCAAACGCCATACGCCTGAATAGCAGAAAGCTCGGCATCGGAAAGTAAAACAAACGGCAGGTTATACTTGGTTGCAAAATTCATGTGCGAATTAACGCTATCCTTACTAATACCGATAACCACCGCGTTTTTGCTT
>JAFVXM010000028.1 GCA_017501205.1 Clostridia bacterium | reverse complement strand
GTTACTGCTACGTCTTCTGCGGTGGAAAGCTCGGCTATTTTTCCGTTGAGGTTTTTGAGGAGATCGAGCTGCCAACTCACCCATCACCCATGCCTGCAGAGCGGATGCCTGCTTCAGATAGTCAAAGCTCCGACAGCGAAAACTCACCCGTTTCTCAATTTTTCTCATCCGACACAAATAAAATAATTTTTATCTGTGTTGCCGCCGTGATCGCCGTTTGCGCCGCCTACCTTTTGTTCCTGCCAAAAAGATCGCAAAAGACTGATGAGGACTGCGAGGATTAACGCGCATATTATTATAATATGTGCGTTTTTTGTTTGATTTACGGGGTTTTTGTCGAATCATCGCTTTAAACCGTTGCAGCCAGTCGCACGGGTTGAGTGAGAAGTGACGTTGCGTATTTCTTGTTTAAGCGGAGTGACATATTCCTCTCCCTTTTACGCCTTTCCTTCTCGCACACCTCCTCGTACACGGTGCCAACGGGTATTATGCGCCTTGCGTACACATCCACGAAGGTCCTTTCATCCAAGCCGCCGAGGTTAAGCGCAGTTTGAAAATTTCTTAGCGCGATATTCAGCCTGCGAAAGTAAGTGCGCCTTGACAGATACAGATCCCCCTTATACCTGCCGTAGTGCATGGCAAGCACGGTAAAGTCATCTTCACTAAGGCTCTTGAGCGCCCTTGCGATTTTCAGCTTAAGATTTACCGTGAGGTTCTTTTGCTCGATTATCTCACAGATTCTCTCACACACGTTCAGGCATGGCTCGCCCGATGAAAAGCTGCTAAGTGCGACCTTGCCGATAAGGCTCTCGAGCTTCTCCGCCGTTCTGCCAAGCTTGCCGTAAACCTTTAACGATGCCTTTGCTATCTCGTACATTTTCTCGCCTCCTTTGCTGAGCAGCTTCATTATACGCCATAGGTGAGCGAGTTTTTTGGGGTGAGTGCCACTTTTTTTGAATTACCGCATTTTTTTCAAATAGTTGGCACTACCGCTTGACTTTCCCACCGATTGAGTATTAAAATTGCGCGCACGGAAATTGTCCGTTCACTGTTGAGCAAAGTATATCACGCCAAACTTGCCACCGTCAGTCATGTTTGAAAAAAAGCCGCAATATTAAAAATAAGGCGCAGGTTTTTGGGTAAAATTAAAAAAAGACAAAAAAAACATTTACAAATCAACTAAATATATGTTATTATATATAATAATAACTTAATTGTCCTTTTAGCCAAGCCGATCGGCGAGGTAAAGGCAGGGTTAAACTTTTAATGGAAAAGCTTTTCAAAAAAGTCCTACGGGCAAAAAATTTAATAATTTGCGCGGCGTGCCTTTTGATATGCTGCCTTTCCTTTGCCCCAAAAGCAACGCTTGCAGAACAGCAGCTTGGAGCAATTGATTATCTGGACTACGTTATCGAAAGCCCCGAGTACCTGTGGGCGGATAAGGACGTGGTTGCAGTTTCATCGGGCGGCAAGCTCACCTTCTTCACGCAGGGCAAGATATTCCGCACTGAGCTGAGAAGCGACGGTGAGATAGCGAGGCTCGGCAGCTCGATCGTATACTTTCATGACAGTCTGCTATTCTCCACCGAGATAGGCACGTTCACCGAAACACCCGTTTTAGACTCAAACGGCTCACAGATAACGGCAAACAGCTTTTCGATTTGCGGCGATAGATTGCTGGTTATAAACAGCTCCGGCGCGGTGCTCTACAAGGGGCTTAGCAGAACCGAGCTTGATTACGGCTTTGACGAGGATTTTGACCCCGCCCTTCTTCGCGCGGCAAAGGTTTACGTTGGGCAAAAAGATTACTACTCCGTTGGCGGAGAGATCTATGCAAACGGAAGCTTCTTGAGGGCGCAGAGGGCTGACTATATGACCGAGCTGAACGGCGAGCTTTATTATGCCAACAAGGAAGGCGTGTTTAAGCTTTGCGGGGAGGACGGCGCACCCACACAGATTTACCAAACGCCTGCGGGCAGCGAGCACTCGGCACTTGATCTTTGCGCTTATGGCGATACGCTTTTGTTTATAGACGGCGCAACCTGCGACCTTATGCAGATAGTTTTCTCCGATAGTGGAGCGAGCGTTAGAAAGTTCGTGTTTGACGTTGAGATAACCACCGGGCTTAAGCTTGAGTACAACCCCACCCCCGTAACCGTCAGCGTTTTAAAAGGCACGCGCATACACGCGGGCACGCTGGACGGCGGCACGTTCACCTTCCTTGGAACGCACGCCTGCGAGGCCGATAAGGACGAGGTGAAGTTGGGCGAAATTGACGGATACTCCCTGCTCTATGGGCACGGCGGGTATTCACTCGTAAAAAATGATCTGGTTACGGTTTTAGATCAAAATACGCCGATAACCTTCGATAAAGGCGTTATTCTACACGATTGCAAGGTGTTGACGACCTGCGTTGCAAACCCCGATACCGTAGTGGGAGAGCTTAAAAAGGGCACCGAGGTTTCGGTTTTATCCATTATAGAAATGAACGGCGCAAGGTACAGCAGAGTGCAGTACGAGGGCGGCGAGGGCTTTATTTTAACCGGCGAGGTCACCGAGAAATTTCTTGCAACCTCAAACAAGCCCACCGCGGAAAACGGCTCTGTTACGGGTAAGGACAATACGCTCGTCGCTACCGTTATAATACTGCTTAGCACGGGCATTTTCATCGTTACGCTGTTCATACTGCTTGTTAAAAAGGAATACGTTAAGCTATAAGAGGTTTACTATGGGAATCTTTGATTTTTTCACAAAAGAGGTTGACCGTCCAAAGGACGCAAGAGGCAAGCAGGCTGCCGTTATAGGCAAGCCAATAAACTCGCGCGAGAGCAACGGCGGCGCAATGCAGGTGTTTCACCCCCGCTCGTTTGACGACGTTCAAAAAATAATTGAAACGCTAAAGGCAAACAAGCCGGCTATCGTTTACCTCAACACTCTCAAAAAGGACGATGCACAGCGCGCCCTCGATATGCTATCGGGTGCAATATTTGCCCTTGACGGTGGCGTTATGCCCATTGAAAAGGATATTTACATCTTCACTCTCGACGGTGTAACGCTAAGAAAATAACCGCATAAAACAATAAAAGTGCCGTTTATCACACGTAAACGACACTTTTTTTATTGTGAATAATTTTCTAACGCTTGGCAATACTTAAAAAAAGGGAGATATGATATGGATATTAAATGTACGTTATGCAAGTCGGAAATAAAATCAAGCTCTGTGATAAGCTGCCCACATTGCAGCGCGCTGATATGTGAAAGCTGCGCTCAAAGCAACGCCATGCTTTGCCCTCACTGCTTCACTGCCGTTACACCAAACAGCTAAAAGAAAAACCACGGGATTAGTGCGTCAGTAATAGGGATAATTACTGACGCACTAGTTATATTTGCCTATCGGCAAGTTATATTGCTTAAAGCAGTTATATTTTGCTATGCAAAGTTATATTTACCCATAGGGTAAGTTGTGGCAAATATAATATAACTTTGACTGCAAGTCAAAATATCAAGCAAGAAACTTGCATATCACTTTTAGCCATAAGGCTAAAAATATCACTTATAAAAGTTTATCTTTTGTGGATAAAAAAAGCACACTACGTTTCACTTTTAGTGAAGTATAGTGTGCTATGCTTTTATTATGGACTAAAAATCCCTATGGGACACGCGCCTTATGCTATCCTTTTTTATTTTAGTGCTGTTTGCTCTCTCTTGCAATCAAAAACTCAAGCTCATCCAAAAGCTTGATCTCCATTTTTTTAAGTCCCTCAAGCGGATAGACGTCTGCAAGCCCTCTGCCCTTTTCAATCTCTGAAAATGCAGACGCGTAATCGCGAACGCGCGCGTAGTAATAGCCGCGAATCCTGCAGGCAGTAAGATTATCCTCTTTAGCGAGCAGCTTGAACACAAGCTCAAGGTTTGCGTTTACAAACGTATTATCAGGCACGATATACAGGCTGTTAAAAAACAGATCGGGCAAAAGCTGCTCTGCAAAGAAATCGGGAAGCCTTGGGTACAGCGCACGCAGGCGCAAATCGGCGTCCTTCAAAAGGTCGTCGTAACCGCCGTCGAGAGCAAACAAATACCGCGACGAGAGAAGATACAAATAGTTGGGATCGTCATCGGGTATCTGCGGAAGATCGTAAAGCCCTATCCACTCTATCTCCGCGGGGGTGTATCCTGCGCGGTATGCCGATTGAACGCTGAGAACTGCAACCATAACCTTGGACGACGGTGTGTTTTTGCATATTTCCACAAGCTGTGCGCCGTCCGTGCGCGCTCCGTTCACCTGCATAGGAAAGGCGTTTTCAAGAAACACCGAATAGGTGATCGGTGCGGTTAAACCGAACAAAACTACCAAATAACCCGAGATATAGGGGGCTAAAACCAAAAATAACACGTTTACGGCAAGCATCGTGAAAGAGCCTATCGGCCCGCCTGCAGCCATAAATGCGAACGATTTTGCCACGTTTGCATATCTTGGCGGAAACATTTCACACAGCCCCAAAAATGATTTTTTAAGCGAAAAGCTCGCCTTGAGCCTGCCGTTTACACTCACAATGGAAAGCAGCGGAAAGTTGATGGATTTGAACTTCATGCCGCCCATAAGCCCAAAAACGAGATGCCCAAGCTCGTGCAGCACTATGCCGAGATAAACGCACAGCGCGAGCCCCACTATGCCGAGAAGCACGATAGCGTACACAGGCACACCGTTTGCATAAGCCGCGGACACGGCAAACACGTCGAGCACGATAAAGCCGCCAAAGCCAAGCACGAACAGGGCGATGTATAAAATTTTTTTCTTAACGCTCATTTTCCCTATCCCCCTTTGCCAAGCGGCGGTAGTAACCTTCAAGATTATCGCTCTCGCTCACGG
>JAFVXM010000027.1 GCA_017501205.1 Clostridia bacterium | reverse complement strand
TGCTAACGTATTTGGTTATGCTGGTACCTATTCCGTTGAAAACGGAACAGATCCCTCTGACAATATGGATCTTCTTGCTCCTGGCACGACTAATGCTACTGCAGGTGCTATAGCTGTTGCTGGTAAACCTGAAGTTGCTGTAAATGTTGAATGGGACTGCACGATTACGTTTACTGGCTGGTCTTTTGCTGCTGACTGGGATAATGTTCCTGCTACTGCTGAAACAACTGAAGAATATTGTCCTCTTATTGTTACGTTGACTATCGATGGTGTTCCCACTGACTACTATGTTGGTAAAGCAGGTATTGCAAATGTTGCTGATATAAAGGCTCAAATTGAAGCTGCTGTAAATGATTTGGATGGTAATTTTGATCCTAACGAAGATTTGGCTAAATCAGTTTCTATTAGCTGGAGATGGGAATATGAAAAGGTTACTGTTCCTGGACAGACCGATTATAAGGATACTGTTCTTGGTGATTGGGCAGTAGCAAACAATATTGTTTTTGCTGTTGAATTAGGTTGCACCGTAACTCAGGTTGACTAATTAAATTTTTGGTAATAGCGGATTTTCCGTTGTTATAAAAAGGCAAAAAAACCTTTTGGGTTTTTTTTGAAAAGGGTGCCGCGCTGTTCGTGGCAGATGGTGCGGCGCCCGTTTTACTTTTGATTATGCTGCCCCGAAAAGCTCGGGGCTTGCATTTTTCTTTGCAAAATTTTGCGGTTTTTCAAAGAAAAGCGCAATAAAAATAATAAAAAGGCTATATTATATATATGCTTTATGAATATAGCTTTAAGGAGAGCGTATGTCGCTGAAGGTAAGAGAACAGGTTATAGATAAAGAGCTTCTCTCCGTTGAGGAAGCGCCTATTGCCCAAGCCGAAAACGACGATGTTATTTTAGAGCAGCCCTTGCCCGAGGTGAGCGAGGCGCCCGTTGATACCCCTGCAGAGGCTTCCCCCAAGGAAGATAGCAAGGTTATTGAGCGCCACTATTACTACGGCAGTGCCTATGCGCCAAACTCTGTAAGCCACGAGGCTGTTTCAAGAAAAGCGCCTAAAGGTGGCGTTGTAAGAAACGAGTATGGCGATAAGATAGGCTATTTAAAAAAAGGCAAGCTCTATTATAAAACGGGCGAGTACTGGGGATTTCTTAACAAAACCCACCGCGGTATCATCATTAACCGTCGCGGTGAGGAGGACTGTTATCTCGATGCAAACAACAATATATTAACCCTTTCTAACGATTACGTTGGCACTATCGAGGCGAAAAAGGTTTCGCCCGCAATGCTGCTTATTGCAATACTTTTGATTTTGGCAGTTGGGCTTACCTCCGTTTTGGTTGCACACGTTTTGTCGTTAAAGGCAAAGAGGGAGGTGCCCACATTTGAGTTTGGCACCGCATCCTCAACGGGCATGCACGAGTTTGTTATTTTTGAAAGGAATTCAAACGGCGATGCGCTTTTGTATCCCGGCATAAACGGCAGCTGTGATTTTATTATGACGAACACCTCGTCCTACGAGCTTGAATTCGGGCTTGCCTTGGATGAGATGATTGAAACCTATAACCCCGATTACGAGGGGGCAAGGCTCCCTATGAAATACGCCCTGTATAAGGACGGTGTGCCCGTTATCGGCAACATGGAAAAACTGCTTGATATCGAGTTTTTCTATCTCCCCGATAATATTACCATACAGCCGGGCAGTAAATCTCGCTTTACCCTTCTTTGGCTTTGGGAGAGCGAATCTGATGAAAAGGACGTTGATATCGCCTCGTCCGTAAAGAGCTACACGCTTATAGTAAACGTTACGGCAGGTATGTCCGATTGATGAAAAAAGCCCTTAAAACAACGGTTAACGTAATAAAATACCTATTCCTTGGCATCTGCATTTTGATTATTGTGGCAAACCTGTACTCGCTGGTTGCCAGAAAAATGTTTTCAAAGCAGCTGCCATTGTTTTTTGGCGTTGGCACGGCGATAGTTGCATCCGGCAGTATGGAGCCGGAGATCATGACGGGCGAAATGGTTTTTGTGGTGGCAGGGCGCGAGTACGAGGTTGGCGAGATTGTCAGCTACACCGGCAAAAACACGCCTATAACTCACCGTATAATCCGCATCAACCGCGATGAGAACGGGAAAATTCTCTCTTACGTAACTGCGGGTGATAACAACCTAAATCAAGATGGAACGCTCAGCGAGGACGGAGATATTGCGCCCGATAGAATTATCGGCAGGGTGGTTTGGCATAACAAGGCGCTTGGAGATATGGTTGTGTTTATGCAATCGCCCCTCGGCATGGTGGCTTTGGTTGTGCTTGGCGCGGCTATTTATTTTGTTCCCGAGTGGATTTCAAAGAGAAAAAACGGTGAAGCACCGCAGCAGGATTAGTCCTCTGCGGTCTTTTTTTTGAAAAAAGCGGGCAAAAGGTTGATATTAGTTTTAATAAATGGTATTATATAGTTGAAGAAGTATGGAGTGCAAACTGAGTAAAAGGAGCCTTGTTATGAAAAAAACTCTTTTAACAAGAATAATAGTATGTGCCTTGGCGTTAGTGCTGGGGCTTTCGCTCGTTGCGTGCAAGGGTGGGGGAAAGCAGTCTGCGTCAGAACCGCCTGTTGTAACCTATAAGGTTGCGTTTGATAGCTACGGCGGAACAAGCGTTTCCTCGCAAACGGTTAAGGAGGGCGCACTCGCAAGCATGCCCACACCGCCCACCAAAAACGGCTTTTCGTTCGATTGTTGGCTTTATGGCGGGGTGGAGTTTGATTTCTCCACGCCCATCACCAAAAACATAACCCTCACGGCGGCGTGGTTCGATCACTCAAACGTTTACCGCGTAACCACGGGTGTAGAGCGCGCTATCGGCAACCGCGGCACGGCGGTAATCAAGGGTGAGGATGTTTCTTCAAAGAGATTTACGGAGGGCACGGAGATCACTCTCGTTGCAACTGCAAACGAGGGCTATGCCTTCTCCGCTTGGATTGATAACCTTTCGGGCGAGGCCGTAAGCACCGATGCCAGCTACACCTTCAAGCTCCGTGCAGACGTGGAGATCAAGGCTTCCTTTATCTGCGTTGTTACCGGGCTTGAAAACCCTGCAAATAAAATGCTTTACGATGCGCTTGAAAAAACCGAGCTTTCAGACGGGCAGATCGCTTTCTTTCAGTACTCCGATTTTGGCGCGGCTAAAAACGCGATGAGAACGGAGATCAATTTCAATCGCGAGCTTGGTCTTGTGAATATGGTGGTTATGCAGGCGTTGGAGAGGGATGGAGTGCTCACCCAGGCGGAGATAGCTAACCTTTGGATGAGATCCACCGAGGACGGGTATGACTGCTATCTTATGGAAAACGGCACTCTTACCCCCGTTTTAAACGTGCCAAGCGCTGTTTTGGATATGTCCGATAAGCTTACGGGCACGGGCGCGGAGAATAAGGAGCAGGTGATGCTCACCGCATACAACGCGCTTAAGGATAAGGTAAGGATTAACAACGGTGAGCTTATGCTCGTTGCGGATGCCACTGAGTACGTTCAGGGCAATGCAAAATACCTTGCCGAAAATGGCAATTCTCACGTTAAAAAGCTCGCTTACGACGCCTTCTCGTCCGCTTGGGCAGATGTGATGAAACAATACGGCTCGTTTGAGATTGCGGGAACTAAAATTGAGCTTTCCACCCTCACCGTAAAGGGCTGGATAGAAACCTTTGCGATAATTAACCGCGTTAATGCACAAACTATGCTCGCAAACGTTAAGGATGCTTACGTAAAGGCGGTTGACTCTGTTGCCGATGTTTACGGGCGAGAGGGGCTGCCTATGTCCGATGAGGGAAAGCAGGCGCTTATAGCCCGCTATGATGAGATTTTGAAATGCACCGTTCCGGAGGCTTTTGAAATATGGAACACGGATGAGCAGTCGGGCACCTTGGCGGATATTCCCGAAACCGCAACCCTTCCGTACGTTATAAATTACGGCTTGCTTTCCAACTTTACCGTTGCGGAATACTACGCCGCAATTATCCGCGCGCTAAATCTTAACGGCACCGCTTGGGATGCAAACGCTAACGCAATTCTTCCTCCTATGGCAGCCGGGTTGTTTACCGTAAATGGCGGTATCACCGGCTTTAGCTTTGGCATAACCGAAAAGGACGGGGCGGCACTTATTAACGTAAGCTACACAAAGGGCTGGAGTGCAGTGGCACCGGAATTCCCCGCATAATACCGAATTTTGCGCGAAAAAGGGCACTTACATAAGCAATTGCTGTCTTATTGAAGGAGAGAATATGAAGGACACTATTAAGATCAATAAGGGTAAAACGCAGATGGTCGCTCACCGCGGCCTTTCGGGCATTGAAACGGAAAACACCGTTGCCGCATATCTGGCAGCGGCAAACCGCAGTTATTACGGCATTGAAACGGATATTCACCGCACGGCAGACGGAAAGTTTGTTTGCTTGCACGATGCAGATACCCGCCGCGTTGCCGGTAAGCGCCGCACCACGGCAAAAAGCACCTACGCAGATCTTGCAGGCGTGCATTTAAAGGATTACTCGTGCGGGCACGGCGCGAGGGCAGACCTCGTTCCTCCCATGCTTGAGGACTATATTTCAATTTGTAAAACCTACGGCAAGCACTCCATTTTGGAGCTTAAGGATGAGTTCACCGTTGCCGAGCTTAAGAAGATCGTTCGCATTATAAAAAGGATAGGGCATTTAGATGATACCACCTTTATCACGTTTATTCCGCAGAACGTTATAAACTTCAGAAGCTTTATGCCCGATCATCCCTTCCAGATTTTGGTTGACAGGTACGATGATTATGTCGCCGAGGGCGTGGAAAGGTATAACCTTGGCGTGGATATTCTCAGCACCGCGCTTACCGAGGATCTCGTAAAGCTAATTAAATCGCGCAATATCCCGCTTAATTGCTGGACGGTAGACGATCCCGTTGCCGCAGAAAGGCTTATTTCGTGGGGCGTTGATTATATCACCACAAATATTTTGGAGTAAACGATGGCACAAACGAACGTCAGGGCGGCAACTGCCGCCGATAAGGAGCTTTTTAAAAATTTGTTTAACGTCTATCACAGCGAGCTTGGCTTGTACTGCTCGGAGTTTCAGGACGTTGACGGCAACGGTTATTTTGATAACCATTACGTAGATCAGTATTTCAGCGACGATAAAAGCCTGCTTCCTCTCGTTATCGAGCACGATAACAGGATTGTTGGTGTGGCCGTCGTATCAATACCGCCCTACTGCGCACCCGGCTGTGATTTCTGCCTGCAGGAATTTTTCATCGTTGGCTATTATCGCGGAACGGGCGTTGCAGAGGCAGCTGCACGCGCTATTTTCGGGCTCTTTGGCGGAAGATTTTGTGCGGCTACGCTATCAAATAATGACCACGCTGTTGATTTCCTCCGCCGTGTATTTACGCCCTTTGGCGGTACGGAAAGCCCGTATGGCGAGGGTTTTTTGATGTTTGAAGCAAACGTTTTTGGCAATTAGTGTCGAATTTTGTCTTTTTTAGGCATAGATTGTTCTGAGTTAACATTATGTTAACATTATTTTGATACGATATTCATAATGGGTGAATATAAAAATAGGATTATTCTGTTCGCCCTGCACATAAATGGGAATAATACACAAGGAGAAAACAATGAGAGAATACGTAATACTTACTGATTCTATGTCGGATACCCCCAAATATATAAGGGAAAAATACGATATCGGTTACGTTAAAGCGAGAGTTTCTTTTGATGGCAAGGATATACCTGCTTCTACCGACTGGGAGCATATTTCCGCAAAGGAATTTTACGATACGATGAGAAGAGGTACCAGGATTGTAACCTCTCAGGTTCCTTCGGAGGAATTTCTTAGAGTATATAAGGAATGCGCGGCAGCAGGAAAGGACGTTTTGTATATTGCCTGCTCGTCCGGTCTTTCCGGTTCTATAAATGCAGCAACTGCAATGGCAAAGGAATTTGTTGAGCAGCACCCCGAAATGAAGATTGTTTGTGTGGATGCTCTTATTTCCTGTAAGGGCCAAATGATGGTAACTCTTAAGGCTGCCGAGCTCAGGGCTCAGGGCAAGTCTATTGACGAGGTTGCCGCATATATCGAGGCAAACAGATATAAATTCCACCAGTTTGGTACTGTTGAAAATCTTGAGTATCTTCGCCGTGCAGGTCGCGTTACCGCAACTGCAGCGTTCTTTGGTAACATTTTTGGCGTAAAGCCCATTATTCTCTCCGATGAGCTCGGAAGAAACAACGCCGTTAAGAAGGTTAAGGGCAGAAAGAGCTCGCTTATAGAAATAGTAAATATGATGAAGCAGATCCCGATCGATCCCGAAAATAAAACTATTTGGGTAGGTCATGCGGACTGTATTGAGGACGCCGAGTTCATAAAGGATCTTCTTATTAAAGAAATGCCCGGTGTTAGCGTAGAAATAGATGTTATAGGGCCTCAAATCGGTGCATCCTGCGGCCCCGGAATGATGGGTATTTATATGCTTTCAACGGAGTCAAGAATTAAATAAGGGATAAGGTTATGGATGCGGAACTTATAATGAAAGAAGTAGACGGAGAGGGTTTAAAGCTTCTTCTGAGCGGTGGCGCGGGAATGCTTGCCACCAACGAAAAAAAGGTTAATGATCTAAACGTTTTTCCCGTTCCGGATGGAGATACGGGAACGAATATGAGCTTTACCATTAAGGGGGCTGTAAAGGGTGCAAACGGTGCCAGCGGTAGCGTTGGTGACGTTGCAAAAGCAATGGCAAAGGGCTCTTTGCTCGGTGCAAGGGGCAACTCCGGTGTTATACTCTCACAGTTTTTAAAGGGAATTTCCGTAGGCTTGCAGGGATGTGAAACTGCAGGCGTAGAGGATTTTGCCAAAGCATTTAAGCTGGGAGTAGAGTACGCTTACAAGGCTGTTTTAAAGCCCACCGAGGGAACGATTCTCACCGTAATGAGAGAGGCAACGGATGCCGCTGTGCTTAAGCTTCGCGAGGGTGAAACGATTTCCGAGTTTTTTGAGGACTTTATTGAGGAAGCAAGAGCTTCTGTAAAGAGGACTCCGGACCTACTTCCCGTGCTGAAAAAAGCAGGCGTTGTAGATAGCGGTGCAGTGGGTTTAATCTGCGTTTTAGAGGGTTTTTACAGTGTTTCAAAGGGAGAAAACCCCATTATGGAATATAAGGAAGACGATGGCCCGTCGGTAAGTCTTTCAAGCTTTGGGCCAGACAGTAAGTTGGAATTTGGCTACTGCACGGAGTTTATTCTTCAACTAATGAACTACAAGTGCGATATCCCCACGTTCGATATAAACGTTGTGACCGATTTTCTCGAAACGGTCGGCGATTCTATCGTTGCCATCAAGGATGAGGATACGGTTAAGATCCACGTTCATACCATGACTCCCTCAAAGGTTATAGAGTTCTGCCAGCAGTTTGGCGAGTTTGTAACCTTCAAGATGGAGAATATGTCTGTTCAGCACAGCGAGCAGTCTTCCTTTGAAGAGGCTACCGTTACTGAGGAGCATAAGGAAATTGCAGTTGTATCCGTTTGTACGGGTGAGGGATTGATCTCCGTTTTTAAGGAGCTTGGTGCAGATAGAATAGTGCATGGCGGTCAAACGATGAATCCTTCCAGTGAGGATTTTCTCAACGTTTTTAAAACTCTCGATGCCGATAACATTATAGTTTTGCCTAACAACTCTAATATTTATCTTGCAGCAAAGCAGGCTGCTGATATGTACAAGGCTGCAAACGTTGTTGTTGTAAACACCAAGTCCATTGCAGAGGGCTATTCCGCACTCACTATGCTCGATGTGGAAAACGGCACGCTTGAGAGTATCGTAGAAGACCTTGAAATGGCTGCTCAAAACGTGCAGACGGTTCTTGTAACTCACTCGGTAAGAGAGGGCGAGATAGACGGTGTGGTATTCCACGAGAACGATTTTATTTGTCTTTCAGGCAAAAAGCTTCTTGCCGACGCAAACAATAAGGGCGATGCTCTTATTAAAGGGCTTGACGGCTTAGGTTCTCTTGATGATAAAGAGGTGCTTACGCTCATATACGGAAAGGACGTTACCGATTACGAGCTTGACAGAATCGTATCGAGTATCAACGAGAAATATCCCATGCTTGAAACGTTTGTAATAAACGGCGGGCAGGATGTATATTCCTTTGTTGTTGCTTTAGAATAATATTTGAGAAAAGCGGAGCGAAATATTCGTTCCGTTTTTTTAATTTTCTCGTTTAATTCCTTGAAAAACAAAATGTATTGTGTTATAATTATAATGCAAGATGAAATACTGTATCGGAACGATGGAAATTGAGGTTAAACCGTCAAGGGGCAAAACAATGCGCCTTAAGATAGACGGTAAAACGGCGGAGGTTTTTTTATATCTTCCGCGCGGTGTGAGTGACGCTCAGGCAAGGGCTTTTGTTCTTTCCAAGAGAGAGTGGATAGAGGAAAATCGCAGGAAAATAGCGGAGAATCTTGAAAAAATCACTCTTCCCAAGGGCAAGGCGATGCTTTTTGGCTTGGTGTATGACATCGCTTATTCGGACTCTGATATAGCTTCAGAAATAAAGCTTGCCGTGCGCTCTGACGCTCATCCGGACGTTCGGGCAAAGGCACTGGATAGTTTTTACAAAAAGAGGTTGGCGGAGTATATTTCGCAATCTCTCCCCCTTATAGAGAGGGCAACGGGGCTTAAGGCTTCCGATCTGGCAATCCGAAAAATGACCTCAAGATGGGGTAGCTGCAACGTATCTACCGGCAAGATAACGTTCAGCCTCGGGTTAGCAAAAAAATCAAAGGAATGCATTGATTATGTTATTCTTCACGAGCTTGCGCATTTGCTATATGCAAATCATGGGGCTCAATTCAAGGCGTTTTTATCGTCCTATATGCCGGACTGGAAAAAAAGAAAAAAAGTTTTAAACGGAGTACAATAACACTATGCGAACAAAACCAGTTGCTGTTTTAAAACAGAAGGAAAATATCAGCTTTTACGTTGAAAGAAAACCTAATTTCAGCTTTTACGATTCTGACTTTTGGGAAGTAATTTTGCCGAATAGCGGCACTGTTGAAACCTCTTGCGACGGTCGCAAGCGCATAATAAGCCGCGGGATGATAGCTTTTTTTGCTCCCGGAGTAAAGCGCCGCATAACGCTTAGGGGTGAGGACGGCGAGTATATTTCCGTGCGCGTAACCCCCGATATGCTGAAGGAAACGTTCGAGTACTTTGATCCCGTTTCTTACGAGGTGTTCTCAAAGCTCACCTTCTATGTTCACGAGGTTTCAGAGCTTCACGTTCAGAGCATTATTGAATCGATCAACAGCGTGCATATTGCGGAGGAGGACGTGAGAGAAGCTCTCCTCAAAAAGCTCAACTATGCGATTTTCCTCCCGTTAATTCCCTTCCGTCCGTATAACGGCGGTGTAGACGTTGTTCAAAGGGCTCTTTCCGTTATGAACGATGCGAGAAATATAGCTCTTCGTCTGCCCGATGTTGCTGAAAAGGTTGGATGCAGTGAGGAATATCTTGTAAGATGCTTTAAAAAATCGGGTATGGATACTCCTAACACCATTTTTAAGGGCATTAAGCTTCGCTACGCAAAGAGCGTTCTTACGTCTAAAAAGATATCCGTATCCGAGGTGTCTGCGCTCATAGGCTTCCGTTCGGTAGGCCACTTCAACAAGCTTTATTTCAGCGAGTTTGGCGTTTGCCCCGGTGCAGATAAAACGAGATAACAAAAGCAGATATGCGCGTTTTGCCAAGGCAATTCGCGCTTCTTTATATAGGCTGATCAGCCAATAAATCCAAATGAGGACTAATTTCATGGACTACAAATATCTTTCGGAGTTGCTATTTCCAAGTGTAACAAAAACGGCAGAGGATCTTGAGGTAGAGTTCCCCGCCCGCAATCTTAAAGAAGGCGCTATCGTATCCCGTATGGCACCCTCTCCAACAGGCTTCGTTCATCTCGGCAATCTCGTTCAGGGCTTGACGAGTGAAAGGTTGTCCCATCAGTCCGGGGGCGTATTGTTCCTCCGTGTTGAGGATACTGACCGCAAGAGGGAGGTTAAGGGCGCTGTTGAAACACTTATCGAAACGCTCAAGCACTACGGAATTCAGTTTGATGAAGGCGCAACCATGGATGGGGATAACGGCATTTATGCGCCATACCGCCAGAGTCAGCGCGCTTCAATATACCACGTTTATGCTAAAAAACTTGTCAGCGAGGGGCAGGCATATCCTTGCTTCTGCACCGAGCAGGAGCTTGAGGAAATGCACGCCGCACAGGAGAAGGAGTGTGCAAACTTCGGCTATTTCGGCAAATGGGCAAAGTGGAGAGATCGCCCCATTGAGGAGATCGAGCAGATGCTGGGCGAGGGCAAGCCTTGGGTATTGCGCTTCCGTTCAACGGGCAGTATAGAGAATAAAATCAAGTTTACCGATCTTATAAAGGGAGAGGTAGAGGTTACCGAAAACGATATTGACCACGTTCTTTTGAAGTCAGACGGTATTCCCACCTATCATTTTGCGCATGCGGTAGACGATCACCTTATGAGAACTACGCACGTTGTAAGGGGTGACGAGTGGCTTTCCACTCTTCCTTTCCATCTGCAGCTGTTCAGGGCACTCGGCTTTAAGCCCCCAAAATACTGTCATATCGGCCCTCTTATGAAGATGGACGGAACCTCCAAGCGCAAGCTTTCAAAGCGTAAGGATCCCGAGCTGGCGTTGACCTATTACAAGGCAGAGGGCTTCCCTGTAGAGGCTGTTTACGAGTATATTCTAACTGTTTTGAACTCCAACTTTGAGGACTGGAGAAGGGCTAATCCCAACGCTCACACGGATGAGTTTAAGTTCTCGTATAAGAAAATGAACCCCGCAGGTTCGCTTTTTGACGCGGCAAAGCTTCGTGACGTATCCAAAAACGTTATTTCAAAGATGACGGCGGAAAAGGTTTACGAGCTTGCAACGGAATGGGCAAAGGAGTTTGACGTTGATTTTTACGAAAAGCTCACTGCAGATATGCAGCGCACGCTTTCTATATTTGCAATTGGCAGAGGCGGCAACAAGCCCCGTAAGGACTACGCTGTTTGGAGCGAGCTCAAGGAGTATATGGGCTTCTTCTTCGATGATTACTTTAAGCTGTGCGACCAGCCCGATGAGAGGTTTGATCGTGCTGTGATCGCGAAGATCGTCAGAGAGTATGCTGATATGTACAATCCCGAGGATGAGCAAAACGTTTGGTTTGATACCATAAAGGCTCTCGGTGAAAAGTATAACTTTGCATCGAATATGAAGGAGTATAAAGCAAATCCCGAGAACTATGCGGGCAGTGTTGCCGACGTGAGCGGCTTCCTTCGCCTTGCTGTAACCGGCAAGAACAGCTCCCCCGATATGTATGCCGTAATGAGCATTCTTGGCAAGGAAAAGGTTGTGGAGAGGTTGAACTCCTACGCCGCTGAAATTGTAAAATAACCCCTAAAACGCACAAAAACAGACCGCAAGCAATATCTTTGCGGTCTGTTGGATATTATTATGATTGATTTATTTGTAAAACTGTTTATTAAAGATTATAAAAACGTTAGCGATAACAATGTTCGCGAAAAATACGGTATTCTTGCCGGTGTTATGGGAATAATCCTCAACGTGCTGCTTTTTGCGGCAAAGCTTGTGGCAGGGCTTTTAACGGCATCAATTGCTATAACGGCAGATGCGTTCAACAACCTTACCGATGCCGGCTCGTCAATTATCTCTATGATAGGCTTCAGGCTTGCGAATAAGCCGGTTGACAGAAAGCATCCCTTTGGGCACGGCAGGATGGAGTATTTGTCCGGTCTTCTCGTTTCAATTATCATTATTCTTGTAGGCTTTGAGCTTATAAAGACCTCTGCCGAAAAGATTTTCAATCCCACGGAAACCGTTGTTTTACCCATCGTTTTTGTCATTTTGGGTGTTTCCGTGCTCGTTAAGCTGTGGATGTTTTTCTATAACAGAAAGCTTGGCAAAAGGATAAAGTCCGCGGGAATGAAGGCGACGGCAACCGATTGTATTTCGGATGCGGTTGCAACTCTTGTCGTCTTAATAAGCGCTATCGTCAGCAAGGTGTGGAGTGTTTCAATCGACGGTTACGTAGGCGCGTTGGTTGCTCTATTCATATTGTTTGCCGGAATAAGGTCGGCAAAGGAAACCATCAACGCCCTTCTCGGAGAGGCTCCCGATCCGGAGCTTGTTCAAAGAATCACACAATTTGTTATGTCTTACGATATGGTCGTCGGCGTGCATGATTTCATCTTCCATAATTACGGAGTGGGTAGAGAATTGATATCTTTGCACGCAGAAGTGCCCTGTAACGAAGATATTTTGGTTATTCATGAAAAAATTGACGAGATAGAGGTTGCTCTGCAAAAAGAATTTGGCGTGCAGGCCGTAATACACATGGATCCCGTAGAGGTCAATAATGCGCGTGTTGCAGGGATGAGAGCCTTTGTTTACAATATTGTGAGCGAGGCTTATGAAGGAGCAACCATTCACGATTTTAGAATGGTAAGCGGAGAAAACAGAACGAACCTTATTTTCGACGTGGTTATTCCTCACGGCGTAAAGGAAAAAGAAAATGATATTATCAATAATATAAGTGAACGAGTCAAGAGCAAGAATTCAAGCTATTTTTGCGTTATTAAAGTGGATAGACCGTTCGTGTAAGGAGAAAATATGAGTGTAAGATTTAACGAAGATAAACAGGTTGTTGCAATGATCAAGGAAGGATTAAAGCAAAAGGGCGGATATTGTCCGTGTAAATTAGAACGCACGGAGGAAAACAAGTGCGTATGCAAGGAATTCAGAGAGCAAATTGCCGATCCCGAGTTTGAAGGATACTGTCATTGCAGGCTCTATTATAAACAGAAGGATTGAGATTTTTTTAGATGCCCGGCGTTACCGTCGGGCGTTTTTAATGCTCCGTGATTTAATAAAAACCCCGTAAAACACGCTTTATCGGCGTGTTTTTTATTTTATCGCTTAAATTGCACGCTCGATCATATGCTCAAGCGGTGGAGGGAAGAAAGAATTTTCTTGGATGGTTGTTTTCTTGTGATGCTTTTTGCTGTAACATAGATTGAGGTTTATGCATAGAATAAAAATTGTTTATGGTCGGTGTTTTTTTCCCAACAACAGGAAAAATAAACAATTTTATGCAAAATGATGCATAAACTATGCAAAGCTTATGCATTGTTAAAAATTTTTATTTATCAAAATACGATGTGTGATAAAATTTTTTTATGATAAAAAACAGAAAATGTTATATAAACAATTGACATCGTATACGCGTGTGTGATACAATATCTATAAATTTTTTTATTTTAAGGTTTTTGATGATTCGCGAAGCCTGATAGCGGTTGCATAATTTTTATTTTAATTCATTTTTTTCAAACAGCCGCGGCTGTTTTGTTTGTGAAATTTTCACAAACATCAAACAGGTCT
>JAFVXM010000026.1 GCA_017501205.1 Clostridia bacterium | reverse complement strand
CGAGTGATATTGCCTTTCGGCAGTGATATTTGCCTTACGGCAAGTTGTGGATTTATTTAATATAACTTTGGCATTAGCCAAAATATAACTGCTTGTAAAACAAGCAATATAACTTTTAGCCACAAGGCTAAAAATATAACTAATTAAACTTAATCTTTTGTGGATAAGAAAAGCCCACCATATTTCGCTTTTTGCGAAGTATAGTGGGCTATACTTTTGTTATGAACTAAAAATCCCTAAGAGTGACGCCCTTAAAAAGAGAGTTTTTTTTATTCGTTGGTGTTTTTGTTATCTATGCCGAGCTCCAAGCCCTCGTACATATATTGCTTCCACTTAAAGTTTTTATAATAGTTAACGTGGTAGCGGTGCATTTCCTCCACAAGCAGCGTGAACTTGCCTGCCGTTTGGTGCTTGGGGAAAACGTCAAAGTATTCGCCGTGCAAAAAGAAGTTGAAGTAGCTTGCGTCAAACTCGGTGGTGAGGGTGTAGAGGTCGTTATAGCCAACTGAAAATTCGTACGGCTCACCGTGCCTTACGCCCTTAAAGTGCATGCCCTTGTGGTCAACCCTTATCTTGCCCTCGCCGGTCATAAAGCTGGTTTTGTTTTTGGGCACAAGCCTGTATTCATCCAGATTGCCTATCTTGCACTCGTCCTCAAAATAGTAATCGGGATTTTCGCGGATCTCTTTTATGATATCCATGCGCTCGTTCTCCACCCAGTCGTACGGGGTAGAGGGGATAACGGCGTTTTCAAAGGGATGAAAGCGGTAGTAATCGTCCATAGTGGCTCCGTTGCCGCAGCTTGAGCAAACGATTTTATCGCCCTCGCCCTTCATGGTAAATTCCTTGCCGCACTTGGGGCACTTGTAGCAAAAATCCTCCAGTCGGTTGCAAATTCTGCCGTGCGTTTCCCACTTGATATTTTTCTCGTGCGTCCACTCATAGTCGTTATGGCGGAATTTTTCGTTGATAATGTCGTCCATTTCCTCAATGGAAAGCCTTTGAACGTCCTCCTTTGAAAAGAGAAGGGAAAGGGTTGCGTGCGTTTCGCCGTAGCGAAGCTCCGTCCAAACATTGGTGTTCTGAAGGTATTGCCCCTCTATAAAGCACAGGTAAACGGGAACCTTAAAGTGCTTGAACAGCTTGCTCGTTTCGGGCACGATCGGGCTGTTGCCGCCGTACTGGCTTACCTTGCCCTCGGGCGCCATCGTCACACAGCCACCCTGCTTTATTATTCTGGATATACCGCGTATCGCCATCATATCGGGCGAGAAGCACTTTTTGGGAACAACGTTGTTGTATTTAAAAACGTGCGCGAACTTTTTGCGGTAGAACTCGCTGTGGCTTGCAACCATGGTGGTTATCCTCGGATAGGTGGTGCCAAGCACGTACATATGATCCACTCTCGAAAGGTGGTTGAATATTACTATGCAGGGCCCGTCGCAATCGGAAACGCTATCTATAACGTGGAATTTCGGGTTGTATTTGCGCCCGACGACGTCGAGCATCAAAAACCTGTAAAGCGATGCGATGAACCTTGACGCGGGGCGGTATTTGCGCCCTGCAAGCTCTTTTGAAAGCGGTGTTTTTCGTGCCATGTTTTGTCCTTTTAAAAAAAATACACATATATTTTAGACCTTTATTAAAATAAAGTCAACAATATACGTTGCGATTAGATGCAATTATTTGTTTTTTGTTTGAATTTTGTGTCTGCTGCGTGTAAGCCTTGCCGGGCACATAAAAAAGGGCACTTGCTAAAAGTGCCCTTTTTCGCACGTAATTCGTGTTATTAGCCGTTGATTATGCTCTTTATTATGTCCACAGTCAGCCTTGCAGCCTTTTCAAAAAGCTCATCGTTAAGCCCGGCGGGGGGAGAGGTTTCAATAGAGAAGGAGCCGTTGAAGCCAACGTCCTTAAGCCCCTTGGCAAAGGCCTTCCAGTCGAGCGTGCCGAAGTAGGGGAGAAGGTGAATATCTCTCGAAATAACGTTATCGTGAACGTGAAGCACTTTCAGCTTGTCACCGATGCGGATGACCTCGTCGTAGATGTTAAGCTCCTTAAAAACGTTAACGTGACCGGTATCGAGGCAGATCTTCAAACTCTCGTCGTCAATCTCGTTAACTATGCTGAGTATCTCCTCGGGAGTGCTTATAGAGAAGTTGAGCATGGGCATATTTTCAAGACACACGGTAACGCCGCACCCTTTGGCGGTTTTTAAAAGCTCTCTTAAAAACTGCAGGTTTATCTGCCTTGTGATGGCTGCCTCGGGGGTGCCTCTGTCGCCCGTGCCGAAGGGCATAAGCGGATGAACAACCCAGTTTTTACAGCCAACCACCGAGGCCGCCCTGATGGAAATCTTCATTTTTTCCAGCCTCTCTGCGCGGTCCTCCTCGGTGCCGTCCCTCGGGGGATATCTCCAGGGGCCGTGTACCTGCGAAATCTCAATGCCTGCCTCCTCGGCAAGCCTTCTCTCTCTCAAAAGTATGGCGTCCGACTGTTCTCTCGGCAAATTGTATATATCCGAGTCGGTATTGCTTATGTTGTAATCGGCAGCCTCAAAGCCAAATTCCTTTAGCTTT
>JAFVXM010000025.1 GCA_017501205.1 Clostridia bacterium | reverse complement strand
TTATTTCCTCGGCAAGGATATGGTTGCCATGCATTTTTTCAGCGAGCAGCTCAATCTCGATCAGCTTGGCGAGTACGAGTATAACGACGTGATCGAGGACCTTCAGGACCAGATAGAGGCCGAGGGCGACGCGCTTGACAGTGCGGATGAGCCGCTGTTCAAAATTGTAGGCGATGAGGAAAAAGACGCCGAAAACGCGCAAAAACTGCAAAAAGCAAAGGGTTATATAGCCTCGGGAAATATGAACGAGGCACTCACCCTTCTCACCGAGATAGGCGAGGATAGCGGATGTTACAGAGAGGCGCTTGAGAGCATAGCGTTCGTTCTGATAGTGCAGGGCAAGTGGGATACGGCGCAGGACGTTGCAGAGCATATTCTCTATCTTGGCGAGGATAGCTTTACGGCGCATTACGTAATCTGCTGCTGTAAGCACAAGCAGGGAAAGACGGACGAGGCGGCGGCGATATACGCCACTCTTGAAAGGTTTTCCGACGAAAACGATTTTAACGTTAAGATGGTTATGCTCTCGCTCGATATCGGCAGGGAAGGTGACGCCGTTAATTATATCGACAGGGTGCTTGAGCAAACGCCTTACAATATAAATATGATATACGCACGCGCGCTGGCAAAATATAATATGGGCGAGATTGACGAGTGCGTTAAGGGCTTTAAGGACGTGCTTGCCTTTGAGGAAAACGAGCTTGTTCGCAAAAGGCTATTAGAGGCGAGGCTGCCCGACGGCGTGCGCCCCGAAAGGTTCAGCTATGATTTTGGCGTGAAGGAAGCGGAAACGGCCTTCCTCATGACCGATATAATAGAAAAGCTTGCAAAAAAGGGCAAGGATTTTTACGGCATTGACCAGATTATAAGAAATAGCAAGTGCATAGTTGAGTGCGGGTTTTTTGATCTGCTGCCCGAGATGATCAGGCTTGGCATCGGCACGGACGCCGAAAAATACTTTGAGTTTTTAAAGGGTGTGCTTTTGGACGTTACCGTTCGTGACGAGGCAAAGAGCATTATCATAAGGGAATATTTGCTGCTCGGTATAAACGTGAGGGTGAAGTGCGTGTCTGCGTACGTCTACAAGGAGTTCGTGCTCGTTCCTCACCGCTTTGAGGGGAACAATGCCGATCTGTTCAACTCCGTGTACGCAACGGTGTGTGCCGATCTCAATTTGATAGACAGCACGCGAATACCCGTTTTTGCCGTGAGGCTTTTGCGGGCGAAGCACAGGGTTGAGAACAAGGTGGTGGACGTTGACGAATCCGCCGCGTGTGCAGCTGTGCTCAAGATGATGAAGTTTAAAATTTTATCGGACGATGAGTTTGTGACCGCGCTGTTTGACGTTACGCAAGAGGAGCTTGACGAGGCTTACGCCAAGCTTGAAATAAATGAAGAGGATGATTTGTAATGAAGATTTTTGATATTGACGGGCTTTTTGAAAAATTCATGCGCGAGCAGATGAAGGCGGACGCAGGCAAATATACCGAGGACGAGTGGGAGGACAGGATTCCGGTTTTATACGAGCAGTTCGGCAAAACCCCCCTTGCTATTCTCGGTGGCAAGAGTGCGGAGGAGTACTACGCGTCCTTTACGGGCGATCAGCTGTGCAAGCTTCTCGCTCAACACGTTGAGGACGAGGTGCCCGTTTCCGATTTTCTCTGCACGGCACTCGTTGAGGGCGATACCGAAAAGGGGCTAAAGGCATTTTTGAAAAAGGGTACGGACGAGGAGCTTACGTCTTACGCCGTAAACGTGCTTGCCGATAAGGGCTGCACGGACGTTCTGCCCCTCTATATCACCTTTGTTACCGATCCCGATACGGATGACAATATGCGCGAGATAATGGGTGACGTTATCGTGGAGAACGCAAACGCCGTTAAGGAGCAGCTTCTCGCCACGGTTAAAAAGGCAAAGGTGGGCAGGCAGTACCTCATAGAGGCGCTGTCCAACTGCGAGCGCGACGAGCGCATTTTTGCCATCCTTTCGGAGTGCTTCCGCAAAACCCGTCACCTATCGGCGTATGCACATATGCTCGTTAAATACGGTGACGAGCGCGCCGTTGATCTCATAAAGGAGCGCATTGAGGAGCCCTCTCTTCGCTACGCCGATTTTACCGAGCTCAAGTATGCGATTGAAGCACTCGGCGGCGAGTACGACGGCAAGCGCGATTTTTCAAACGAGCGAACCTACAAGAAGATAAAGGGAATTAAAAGCTAAATAGAATAAATTAAAAAAGCCCCTCGTACTATATTCGTATGAAGGGCTTTTTGTTTGAGTTTTTTTCTGCCTCCGCCGCGATAATCGGCGCGGTGGTGGGGGCAGGGTTTATAACGGGTGCGGAGATCGTAGCCTTCTTTTCGGGCGGAAATTTGCTTCTGTCTGCCGCGCTGCTGTTTGCGTTTATGTTCGCATTTTGCTTTTCGCTCATCCGTATAGGGCAGAGGTGGGGAAGTCAAAATATGGCGAATTTGCGCGTTTTAGGCGGTTTTTCCAAGATGACGCAGGGCGCATTGTACGCCTTTTCGTTTACCTCCGTTTGCGGAATGCTCGCAGGGCTTGATGCAGCCGCCGCGAGCGTTTTTATGATAAACCCCAAAATTCCAACCGTATCTCCCGTCGCGCTCGTTTTGTCACTCGCCGTTTGCAAAAGGGGCATCGAGGGGGTAAAGCGGTTTAATTTCGCGCTCGTGCCCGTGATGATAGCCGTGGTTTTGGCGGCGTGCGTTTTTGGCTGGAGTGCGGATTACGTGCCCGTAAGGGGCGTGAGGCTTTTTAAGGTGCTGATCTATGCGGGGATGAACGCATTTTTGTGCTCGCCCGTGATAATGGACTGTGGCAGGCGGCTTGGCAAAGGGGGTGCTGCTGCGGTGAGCCTTGCGGTTTCCGCAGCGGTTAGCCTGTGCGTGTATCTCATAATGCGAAAGATCTCCACCGGCTACGGCACGGATGAGAATCTGCCCCTTCTGTCATCCTTGCAGCTTGGCAGGGCGTTTGGAGCGGTATTCCTCGCGGTGACCGTTATGGGGATAGCCACAACGCTCGTGTCCTCACACTATCCGCTTGTTATGGCTTTGAACAAAAAGTCCCTAAAACGCAGTTTAAACGTATATTTGTGCATAGGCGCACTTGCGCTTTCGCGCATAGGATTTTATAATATCGTGACTGTGCTCTATCCTGTGATGGGCGTTTTTGGCGTCATCTACACCGTTGCTATCACGGTTTTAAACGGGCGACTAGTGCCTGCGAACAATGCGCTCAAGAAGGCTGACAAGCGCGTACATGCCCGTTGCGAGAAGGCAAAGAACAAGCGTTGAGGCGAAAACGAGATCCATCTTGAACACCTGTCCGCCGTACACGATGAGGTAGCCTATCCCTGCGCGCGAAACGAGATATTCGCCCATGATCGAGCCTATCCAGCTCAGCCCCACGTTGATCTTCAGCATGTTTACGAAGGTGGGCAGAGATGATGGGATAACCAGCTTGAGCAGTACGTTCATCCTGCTTGCGCCCAGCGAGCGCATGAGCAGAAGCTTGCCCTTATCCGTTTGCTCGAAGCCGCTGAGCATCGTCATAAGCGAAACTACAACGCCTATCAGCACGGTCATCACCACGATCGCGCGCATACCGCTACCAAACCAAATTATTATAACGGGGCCGAGTGCGATCTTGGGCAGGCTGTTCAGCACCACGAGGTATGGCTCGGCAATCTGCTTTACGCGCCCGTTCCACCAAAGAAGCAATGCGAGTGCCGTGCCTATTGCGGTGGATATTATAAAGCCGATGAGCGTTTCGGCAAGAGTCACCCCTGCGTGCAGGAATAACTCGCCGCTTGCAGTTAGGTCCTTGAGGGCTACGAATATACGTGAGGGAGAGGAGAAGACGAAGGCGTCTATCAGCCCCACCGCCGCCGCAAGCTCCCAGACACCCAAAAGCGCGATCAGCACTGCCCACCGCGCAAGGGTGATCAAAATCCGCTCTCTCCTTCGTCCCTTTAAGTAAAGGAGATGCTCTCTTGAAATGCTTTTATCCGTTTTCATCGTTAAGCTCCCTCCAAAGCAACTCGAACCACCGCCCGAACTCAGGCCTCTCTCTCCTTGAAAGTGGGGAGAGATCGGGATCGAAGCCGAGCGAATAATCGCTTTTAAGCGCGGCGGGGCGCTTGGTTAAAACTATAATTCTATCCGCAACCGAAACGGCCTCGGAGATGTCGTGCGTAACGAGGATCGCCGTCTTTTTCTCTCGCCGTATTATCGAGCAAACGTCGCCGGTAACGAGCAGGCGGGTTTGGTAATCAAGGGCGGAAAACGGCTCGTCAAGCAGCAACAGCTGTGGCTTTGAGGCGAGTGTTCTTATCAGTGCAACCCTCTGCCGCATGCCGCCTGAAAGCTCGTCGGGATAGCTTTTTTTAAAATCCTCAAGCCCGTATTTTTTTAAAAGCTCAAGCGCGTAAGCCTTGTTTTTGTGTGATTTATGGCGTTTTAGCTCTAACGGAAGCAAAACGTTGCGATAGGTAGTGCGCCAGGGGAACAGCTCGTCGCGCTGGAGCATATATCCAAGCCGATAGCCTCCGCCGTATGCGTCCTTACCGCAAACGGTAACTCTGCCCGAGGTCGGCCGCATTAGCCCGGCAATCAGGCTCAGCACCGTGGTCTTGCCGCAGCCGGATGGACCTATCACCGCAACGAATTCCCCCTCGCCTACCGAGAAGGACAGCCCCTTTACCGCCTGTGTTTCTCCCGAGGGCGTGTGGTAAACGTGCCCTGCGTTTTCTATCGTTAAAAGGTTTTTCATGGTTTTTTTATTTCATGGCCGCTGCATATACCTCTTGCGCTACGGTGTTATCGGCAAGCTGTGAGAGGGTAACCCTTTCATTGAGCTCGCCTGCCATTTCCATAACGTCCTGAAGCCTATCGAGCGAATCCTCGGTCATGGCAAGCGAGGTCATCCACGCGTCTATACTCTTATAGCTTTCAATTGCGGCGGAAAGGCTTAAAACGTCGGTTGCGGGGAATTGAGGCGCTATTTCGCGCGCAACGGTTTCATTATCGGTTGCAAAAATGTAAATAACGGCCCTTTGAACGGCGGTGAGGAATTTGGTTACGATATGCCGATTTTGCGCGATATACGAGGTTAATGCCATAAAAACGGTGTAGGGGATCTCGCCGCTTTCCTCTCCCACGCTCGCCACAACGTAGCCTTTGCCCGCGCGCTCGTACTCGGATGCCGTGGGCTCAAACAGCGTAACGTAATCGCCCTTGCCGCCCTCAAAGGCCGCTCCCATAAGGTTGAACTGAACGGAGTTATCGAGGGTTATGCTCTCGCCGTTTTTAAGCCCGTGCTTGCGCACGACGTATTCAAACGTCATCGCGGGCACGCCGCCGGTGCGCCCTGCTATAACCGTTTTGCCCTCGAGGTCAGTCCACTTAAAATCGGGCTGAGGAGTGCGCCCCACAAGGAAGCTTCCATCGCGCTTGGTAAGCTGCCCGAAAACCTTGGGAGAATCTGATTTACCCTCGTTTATCACGTAAATTCCCGCCTCCGGGCCGCAAAAAGCAACGTCTGCAGAGCCGGATAAAAGTGCCGCCATCGTCTTGTCTGCGCCGCCGCCGTTGGTAAGCTCCACGGTAATTCCCTCTTCTAAAAAAAAGCCCTTTTCAATTGCAAGGTAGAGGGGTGCGTAGAATACCGAGTGAGTTACCTCGTTCACGCGGACGACCGTTTCTCCGCCCGTTTTGCAGGCGGATAGGGAAAGGGATAGCGAAAATATGCAAAGTAATATGCACAGTAGTTTTTTCATGTTCGTTTAGTTTCCTCCAAAAGTTATTCAGTATATTATATGAAGTCCCGTGCTTTTGTGCCAAAGGTCGGCTTATTTCGATCAAAGGCAACACCCGCTTAAAGGGCAAATTGCTTGACTTTCGCGCGTGCGTGTGATAAAATAAACAATACAGCGTTTTAATAAACTAAAGAAAACAGGTTTAGTAACCGAAAAAGAGGATAGAATTATGGATATGTCCAAAACGTACTCCCCCAAGGAGTTTGAAACGAAGATTTACGAAAAGTGGGAACAGGAAGGTTATTTCCACGCACAGCCAAATGCGGATAAGATACCGTTCACGGTAGTTATACCTCCGCCAAACATAACCGGTCAGCTGCACATGGGGCACGCCCTCAACCAGACCTTGCAGGACAGCATCGTGCGTTACAAGAGGATGCAGGGCTACGAGGCACTCTGGCTGCCCGGCACCGATCACGCCTCCATCGCAACCGAGGTTAAGATCATTGAGCAGATGGCTAAAGAGGGTATCTCCAAGGAAGACCTCGGCAGAGAGGGCTTTTTGGAGCGCGCCTGGGCGTGGAAGGAAAAATACGGCAACCGCATTGTAGAGCAGATCAAGCATCTCGGCTCCTCGTGTGACTGGGATCGCCTCGCCTTCACTATGGACGAGAGATGCTCTAAAGCTGTGAGAGAGGTTTTTGTTAAGCTTTACGAAAAGGGGCTTATCTATCAGGGCAGCAAGATTATCAACTGGTGCCCCTGCTGTAAAACCGCCCTTTCGGATGCCGAGGTTGAGTATACGGAGGAGCCCTCGTTCTTCTGGCATCTCCGCTATCCCTTTGCAGACGGAAGCGGCTATATAACCGTGGCTACCACCCGCCCGGAAACCATGCTCGGCGATACGGCCGTTGCAGTTAATCCCACGGACGAGAGGTATATCCCCTTCATAGGCAAAACGCTTATTCTTCCCCTCGTAAACAGGGAGATCCCCGTGGTTGGCGACAGCTACGTTGATAAGGAATTCGGCTCGGGTGCAGTTAAGATCACCCCCGCGCACGATCCTAACGACTTTGAGGTTGGGCTCCGCCACAATCTTGAGGTCATCCGCGTTATGAACGACGACGGAACCATGAACGAAAAGGCAGGCGAGTACTGCGGACTCGATCGCTTTGAAGCGAGAAAGAAAATCATAGAGGACCTTGAAAAATGCGGCGCACTCGTTCGCATAGAGCCGCACGCGCACAACGTTGGCCATTGCTACCGTTGCCACAACTCGGTTGAGCCCATCATCTCCAAGCAGTGGTTCGTTAAGATGGAGCCCCTTGCAAAGCCTGCAATCGAGGCGGTTAGGAAAAACCGCACCAAGTTCACTCCCGACAGATTCTCGAAGATATACTTCAACTGGATGGAGAATATTCGCAACTGGTGTATTTCCCGTCAGCTCTGGTGGGGGCACCGCATACCCGCGTTCTATTGTAAGGACTGCGGCCATATCACCGTTGCAAAGGAAGATCCCACGGCTTGCTCTAAGTGCGGCAGCAAGAATATCTGGCAGGACGAGGACGTTCTCGATACCTGGTTCAGCTCCGCGCTCTGGCCCTTCTCCACGCTCGGCTATCCCGACGCTACGGCAGACCTCGAATATTTCTTCCCCACGGACGTTCTCGTAACCGCGTACGACATTATCTTCTTCTGGGTTGCAAGGATGATTTTCTCGTCACTTGAGCATATGAAAACCGTTCCGTTTAAGGACGTGCTCATCCACGGCATCGTGCGTGACGCAGAGGGCAGAAAGATGAGTAAATCGCTCGGCAACGGCATTGATCCGCTTGAGATCATTGACGAGTACGGCGCCGATTCGCTGCGTTTTTCGCTGATAAACGGCATTTCTGCCGGAAACGACACCCGTTTTTCTAAAGAGAAGACCGAGGGTGCAAGAAACTTTATGAACAAGATCTGGAACGCTTCGCGCTTCGTTATTATGAACTGCGAGGGCAACAAGGTTCCCGATATTACCGAGTGCAAGCTCACCCTTGCGGATAAGTGGATTCTATCCAAGCTCAACGCGGCGGTGCGCTCGGTAACCTTAAATATGGAAAAATACGAAATGGGTTTGGCTTGCGCTTCCCTTTACGATTTCGTATGGAGCGATTTGTGCGACTGGTATATTGAGCTAACAAAGCCCGTGCTTTACGGCGGTGACGAGGCTAAAAAGTCCTCTGCACTCGGCGTACTCGTTTACGTGCTTAAGTCTGCACTCAAGCTTTTGCACCCCTTCGTTCCCTTCATCACCGAGGAAATTTACCAGAACCTGCCCGGCACAGACGGCAGCATTATGGTTTCGCCCTTCCCGAGATACAACGGCAAGCAGTCCTACCGCAAGGAGGCTGCCAGCATGGAAGCCGTTATGGAAATTATCAAAACCGTGCGCAACATCAAGGTTCAGGTTGGCGCGGCACCCTCAAAGAAGGTTCAGCTCAACGTTTTAACTGCCGATTATGCAAAGGCTATCAAGGCTTGCAGCGTTTATATCGAGAGGCTTGCGGGCGTTAGCGAAATAGTCTTTATCGGCTCTAAGGAAGAGGTTACGGGCAAAACCGTTTCGCACGTTCTTCCCTCGTGTGAGCTGTTTATACCCCTTGGCGAGCTCGTTGATACCGATAAGGAGATCGCAAGGCTTGAGGGTGAGCTTGAAAAGGTAAATTCCGAAATAGCAAGGGCAAATGCAAAGCTCAACAATCAGGGCTTCGTTGCAAAGGCGCCCAAGGCTCTCATAGACGGTGAGAAGGAGAAGCTCGTTAAGTTTAACGAGATGAAGGAAAAATTAGAGGCGCAAATAAAGGAATTTAAGAACTGAAACCTCGGCTTTTGCCTTGGCGATAGGTTCAAGGAGTTATTTTGAAAAACAACAAATCATTAAAGGTCCGTTTTCTCGGTGGGCTTGGCGAAATAGGCAAGAACATGACAGCCCTCGAGTACGGCAAGGATATAATCGTGATCGACGCGGGCGTTGCTTTCCCCACGGAGGACATGCCCGGCATTGATCTGGTTATCCCCGATACCACGTACCTTACGCAGAATAAGGACAGGATTCGCGGCATCGTCATCACCCACGGGCACGAGGACCATATCGGCTGCTTGCCCTTTCTGCTAAAGGAGATCAACGCGCCCGTATTCGGCACGAAGCTTGCGCTTACCCTTGCCGAAAACAAGATGCGTGAAAACCGCGTTACAAACTATAATTTCAACTGTGTAAAGCCCTCGGGCGTAGTTAAGCTCGGCTGCTTTTCGGTTGAGTTTATCCACGTGAATCATTCCATCCCCGGCGCTGTGGCGCTCGCGATAACAACACCTGTTGGCGTGGTGTTCCACTCGGGCGATTTCAAGGTCGATTTAACGCCGATAAACGGCGATATAATGGACATTACGCGAATTTCAGAGATAGGAAAGAAGGGCGTTTTGCTCCTCCTTTGCGAGAGCACGAACGTTGAGCGCCCCGGCTACACCCTGAGCGAGAGCATCGTTGGCGAAACGCTTGACAGGCTGTTTGCCGAAAATGAAAAGCGCAGGCTTATAATCGCAACCTTCGCTTCAAACGTTTCACGCCTGCAGCAGATTTTAAACCTTGCCGATAAGTACAAGCGCAAGGTCGCCTTCTCTGGGAGAAGCATGGAAAAGGTTACCGAGGCCGCCTCTAAAATAGGCGAGCTTGAGGTGCCCGCAGGCATCATCGTGGAGCTTGAACGCAATAAAAACATCCCCGATAAGGATCTCGTTATCGTTTCAACCGGCAGTCAGGGAGAGCCCATGAGCGCGCTTACCCGCATGGCGGCGGACGATTTTAAAAACGTTAAAATAGGTCCTAACGATACCATCATCATCTCTGCGTCGCCCATCCCCGGCAACGAAAAGATGATATACTCGGTTATAAACAACCTCTACAAAAAGGGGGCAGAGGTCGTTTACGAAACGCTGGAGAAGATCCACGTTTCCGGGCACGCCTGTCAGGAGGAGCTTAAAATTCTGCACTCCCTCGTCAAGCCCAAGTTCTTTATCCCCGTTCACGGCGAGTACCGCCACATGAAAAAGCACGTTAAGCTCGCGCAGTCGCTCGGCATGAAGGAGAGCAATATGCTCATTGCCGAGGTGGGCAGCACCGTTGAACTAACCGCAAAGAGCATGCGCTTCGGCGAGAGCTTTCAGGCGGGCAGCCGCCTTGTAGACGGCCTCAATATTGAGGATAGCGGCAATATGGTCCGCGACCGTAAGCACCTCGCGGAGGACGGCGTTATCTTCGTGGTGTGCTGTATTTCCGCAGAGAGCGCAGAGCTTTTGCAGGAGCCCGTTATCATCTCCAAGGGCGTAACCCTATCCGATGAGCAAAAGGAGGAGATGAAGCGTATCGTTATGAAAACCGTCCGCAGCTACGACGTAAAGGCTATGGGCGATAAAACCGAGCTTCGCGGCGCCATCCGCCGTGCCTTCAAGAGCTACGTTTTCAAGCGCACCAAGGGTTCGCCGATGGTATTGCCTGTTATCACTGAATTATAAAAATACTTTGCTTTTATCCCGTGATACTGCGAAAACTTTCAGGCTTGCGATCTCGATGACCGAAAGGTCAATCTCGTCCGCAATTCTTCTGTTTTCTTGTCTGACGGGCAAAATCAAAGTATTTCGGTTTTTCAAAACGGCTTTGATATTAGGCAAAATCAAAGTATTTCAATTTTTCAAAACGGCTTCCCAAAGGGGCGCAAATAAACAGTTTTAAATTTAAAGAGCTTTGCCGTGCGGTGGCAAAAAAATAAAAAAGCCGCCTATTTCGCACGAAAAGCGACGTGTTGTTATGAGTGAATATACGAAATCGCTGTCCCTTCCCAAAGTGGGGGAGAGGCTCAGCGAGATGAGAAAAAACTACAAGGCGCAGGGTATACCCGTCATTTTAGACGATAGCTTAAACGCCCTGCTCACCGTTGTACATATTAAAAACCCGTCGTCCGTTTTAGAGATAGGCACGGCAACGGGATGCTCGGGTATTGCCATTTTGGAGGCGTGCGACGGCACCCTCACCACCGTTGAAACGGACTCGGACGCCTACACGTCCGCGCGCGAGAACTTTAAGCAATTTGGGCTTGAGGAGCGCGTAACCCAGTATTACGGCGATGCGGCGGAGGTTATTGCCTCGCTCGATAAGACCTTTGATTTCATTTTTCTCGATGGGCCAAAGGCGCACTATCTTGAGTATCTGCCCCGTTTAAAGCAAATGCTCAAAAGCGGCGGCGTGCTGTTTGCGGATAACGTGCTGTTCCGCGGCTACGTCGATCCGTCGTGCAAGTTCCCGCGCAGGTTTATAACCATAGTTAAGCGCATGCGTAAATTTTTAGATACCGTGGCAAACGATCCGGATTTTGTAACCACCGTGCTTGAGGCCGGTGACGGAATACTGATTGCTTACAAAAGGTGAGGCTATGAACAGAGTTGAACTGCTTGCACCCGCAGGCAATTTTTCCAAGTTTTTAACGGCAATAAACTTCGGTGCAGATGCCGTTTATATCGGTGGCAAAAGCTTTTCACTCCGCGCGCTGAGCGAGAACTTTTCGCAGGAGGAAATTATAAAAGCCGCCCAAATCGCACACGAATCGGGCAAAAAGCTGTACGTTGCCGTAAATATTTTTGCAAAGAACGCAGATTTAGAGCCGGCAAGGGAGTACTTCAAATTCCTTGAGAGCGCAAAGGTAGATGCCGTTATTATAACCGATCCCGGTCTTATTCAGGTGGCAAAGGAGGCAGCACCCCACCTTGCGCTGCACCTATCCACGCAGGCGAATACCCTGAACTCTGCCGCCGTAAAATTCTGGCGCGGTGTGGGAGTGGAGCGCGTTATCCTCGCAAGAGAGCTTTCGCTTGCCGAAATTGCCCAGATCCACCGCGACGTGCCCGACGTGGAGCTTGAGGCCTTCGTTCACGGCGCAATGTGCATATCGTACAGCGGAAGATGCCTGCTTTCCAACTATCTTAACGGAAGGGACAGCAACCGCGGTGCATGTGTGCAGGCGTGCAGGTGGAGCTTTGAGCTGCGAGAGCACAACAAGGGGGGCGACTGGCTCACCGCCGAGGAGGATGGGCGCGGAACGTACATCTTAAACAGCAAGGATCTGAATATGATAGAGCATCTGGATGGGCTTATCGGCTCGGGCATTTGCTCGCTGAAAATAGAGGGCCGGATGAAGAGCGAGTATTACCTCGCCACCGTCATCAATGCCTACCGCCGCGCGATAGACGCATATTACTGCGAGGGCGAAAACTACAAAAAAACCCCCTATTTCGCGCAGGAACTCAAAAAAACCGCACACCGCGCGTTCACCACGGCGTATATGCTGGGCGATAACGCAAGCACTGTGAATTACGATGACTCTCAATCGCAGGGCGATGCAACCTTCATAGCAACCGTGCTATGCTACGACGAGGCTAATAAGCGCGCCCTTATAGAGATGCGAAACCGCTTTAAGAAGGGCGACGTTTTAAGCGTGCTTTCCCCGACCTCCGCCTTTGGCAGCCTGATTACCGTTGACGCTCTTGCGGACGAGGATGGCAACCCCGTTGAGGACGCAAAGCTCGTTCAGCAAAGGCTGTGGCTTTCAACCGACGTAAAGCTTACTGCCGGTGATTTTTTAAGAAGATAATATAGGTAGGGCGCCGCCCCTCGCTTATATATGCGAGGGGCGGCGCTATCTTTTATTCTGCGCGCGAAATAAAAATAAGGTAAATAAAACGCTCAAAACGGCGAGATAGTGCGGGGGCTGTAAATAATCGGTGAAAAAACGCAAAAAATTCGATAAAATAAGAAAAAATTTTTTATAAAGGTATTTACAAATTTCAATTTTATGGTATAATACAATTAAGAAAAGGTAAACAGTTTGGCAGATATGAGATGTAACCGCTGTAACAAAGAAGGCGCAAAGCCGTATAAATATAAGGATAACGGAAGCGTTTACGACGTGTACCTGTGTGACGAGTGCTTTGCCCGTCTGTCCGCACCTGCTGAGTATTGCGCGGAGCCTCGCGTTTCAGAGGCCGTAAGGGGGGGCAAGGGCAGCATCCTCGGCATGGAAAGGCGTTGCCCGTCGCGCGGCACGTCGCTCGCGTCCATACGCAAAACCGGCTATCTCGGCTGCGGCAACTGCTTTAAGTACTTCCGCGGCGAGCTTGCGCAAACGGTGGATAAATTTCAAAACGGCATACTCTCCTCGCCCGAAAAAAGGCAGAGGGAGCTGAGCATAATCCTTTTGGAGGACGAATACTTCGCCCTGATAGAGCGCCGTAACCGCAGACCAAACGAGCTTGGCGCGATTTCGGCAAGGCTAAAGGAGATAGAGCGGCAGCTTGCCGAGCTGGGGGTGCGTGTTGATGAATAACGGCAGATATTCCTATTGCGCGGTGTCCACGAGAGTTAGGCTTGCAAGAAACCTTGCCGATTACCCGTTCGGCCCGCAAAACGCATGCAACGCACCTATCGTTGATCTGGTTACGAGAACGCTTCGCCCGCTTGGCGATTTTAACCTCATCCGCATAAGCGAGCTTGAGGGCGCACAGGCAGGCTACCTAAAGGAAAAATACATTGTAAGTCCGCTTCTCGTAAAGAACGCGGCGACGGGCGCAGTTGTCGTCAGCGACGATGAGCGCGTGTCCGTTATGATAAACGAGGAGGATCACCTCCGCCTTCAATGCGTGCTGGAGGGGCTTTGCCCCGAGGAGGCGTACGACAATCTTTTTTACCTCGACCGCAAGCTTTCCGAGAGGATGAGCTTTGCAACCGATAGCGATTTCGGCTATATTACGGCGTGCATGACGAACCTTGGCACGGGTATGCGCGCATCGGTAATGCTCTTTCTCCCGGCGCTGACCGAGTGTGGAAGGATGGCGGAGCTGATTGCCGAAATGAAGGGGCTTGGCCTTACCGTTCGCGGTGCGTTCGGAGAGGGCAGCAGGCCGGAGGGATGTCTGTATCAGGTCAGCAACGAGGTAACCCTCGGCTATTCGGAAAAGGAGATCTTAACCATGGTATCCTTTGCCGCACGCAAGCTTTGCGATATGGAGCTTATGCAGAGAAACGAGCTTATCTCTGCCTATCCCCTGCAGGAGGAGGACGCCTGCCGCCGTGCTTACGGCATTTTAACAAATTGCAAAATATTGACATATTCGGAGTTTGCCGAGCTCTTTACCAAAATCGGCCTCGGCGCTTACTACGGCTTTTTTGATATTGATATGATAACGCTCAACAAGCTGTTTATCAATATGCGCCCCGCCATCCTCACCTACGCCGAGGGCGTGGATGACGAGATGAAGAGGGATGAGCTAAGGGCTGAGATCGTAAGGGAGTATCTTTTGAGATAACCCCCTAAAACGCACAAAAACACACCTTTTTTGGAGTATATATGGGCAACAATTACACTAAAAATATGCTTGCCGCTATTGATGAGGCAGGCAAAATATCGGCATCTCACGGCGTATCGTACGTGGGCAGCGAGCAGATCTTATACGGGCTTTTATGTATTGAGAGCGGCGTTGCGGCAAGGCTTCTTGCCGAGTTTGGCGTTACCAAAAATTCGTATATGACTCTTCTCGTGCGCTCCTTCCGTAAGTCCTCGCCCATCACCGGTTTTACCGAAAGGTGCGGCCGTATGCTCGATAGAACTGCCCAGATAACCGCTCGCGCCGGCTATAAAAGCATTGCCACCGAGCACGTTTTGCTCTCCATCCTCATGGAAAAAAAGTGCGTTGCAATAGATATTCTCCTCGCTCTCGGCGTGGACGTTGACGGGCTTTACACACAGGTTAGCGCCGTCGTGTTCCCGCAGGGCGCGGGCAAAAGGCAGAGCAGCGTTTCCGTTATGGAGAGGGATGACGATACTCCCGAAGCCCCTGCCTCGCAGCCCAAAAGGGTTGACGCGGAGATGGGCGAAAAACCGCACAGCACCAAAAAAACCCACGAAAACGCGCTTGAATCGCTATCTGCTTACGGCGTTGATATGACGGAACGCGCCCGTCAGGGCAAGTACGATCCCGTTATCGGCAGGGATAAGGAGATAGAGCGCATGGCGCAGATCCTATGCCGCCGCACCAAAAACAGCCCCATCATCGTGGGCGAGCCGGGCGTTGGCAAGAGCGCGGTTGTTGAAGGCTTTGCGCAGGCGGTTGCAAGCGGTGACGTTCCCGATATCCTCAAGGACAAAACGGTGTTCTCGCTCGATCTTTCAGGGCTGCTTGCCGGCACGCGCTACCGCGGTGATTTTGAGGAGAGGCTTAAGGACACCATCGGCAGCGTTGTTGAAAACGGAAATATTATACTTTTTATTGATGAGATACACAACCTCATCGGTGCGGGCTCATCGGGCGATGGCAACTTTGACGCCGCCGATATTTTAAAGCCCATGCTGGCGAGGGGCGAGCTCACTGTGATTGGCACCACCACTTACGATGAATACCGCAAATATATAGAGAAGGACAGCGCCTTTGAGCGCAGGTTCTCGCAGATCACCGTCGATCCGCCGTCCGTTGAGGACGCCGTTCTAATCCTCGGCGGCTTGAAGGACAGATACGAGGCTCACCACAGGGTTGAGATAACCGACGATGCAATCCGCGCCGCGTGTGAGCTTTCGGATAGGTATATAACCGACCGCTTCCTGCCCGATAAGGCCATCGACCTCGTTGACGAGGCGGCTGCAAAGGCAAAGATCCGCTCGAGGGCTACGGGCGCGTACGGGCGCATCGGCAGAGAGCAGATAGCGGAGATCGTTTCGGACTGGACGGGTATACCCGTTACGCAGATGTCGGCAAGCGAGGCGGAGAGGCTCATGGACCTTGAGCGCGTTTTGCACTCGAGGGTGATCGGTCAGGACGAGGCTGTGGTTGCCGTTTGCCGTGCTATACGCCGTTCGAGGGCGGGCATAGGCGAGGGCGGAAAGCCGATGGGCTCGTTTATATTCGCAGGCCCCACGGGCGTTGGCAAAACCGAGCTTACCAAGGCGCTTGCAGAGGCGGTGTTCGGCGATGAGAACGCGCTTGTGAGAATTGACATGAGCGAGTATATGGAAAAGCACTCGGTATCAAAGCTTATAGGCTCGCCGCCCGGCTACGTTGGGTATGACGAGGAGGGGCAGCTGACCGAAAAGGTTCGCAGAAGGCCGTACTCGGTTGTGCTGTTTGACGAAATTGAAAAGGCGCACGAGGATATCTTTAACCTCATGCTTCAGATACTTGACGACGGCAGGCTGACTGACAGCAAGGGCAGGCTCGTCAACTTCAAAAACACTATTATAATAATGACCTCTAACGTGGGCGCGGCTGCGCCTCAGGTTAAAAACAGGCTTGGATTTTTGGGCGAGGGATCGGATGAGTATGGCTATGAGCAGATGAGGGAGAGCATTCTCTCCGGGCTCAGAAAGAAGTTCCGTCCGGAGTTCCTCAACCGTGTGGACGACGTTATCTGCTTCCACCGCCTCACCAAGGAGGAGTGCGTGCAGATTGCGGAGATACTCATTGGCAAGCTCAAAAAGCAGCTAAAGGAGAAGAACATCTTGCTGACTGTTTCCCCCGCGGCAACGCGCGCGCTGCTGGACGAGGGGTATAACGTGGAGTACGGCGCAAGGCCGCTTAAGCGCACCGTTCAAAAGGAGCTTGCGGATAAGATCAGCGTTGAGATAATAAAGGGGCATTTAAAGAGCGGAGATACGCTCTTTGTGGATTATCTCGGCGGAGAGCTGTGCTTTGCAAAAAGGAGCTTTTAGCACGGGCGAAAAGCCCAAGGGTTTTAGATTAGCCCCCTAAAACGCACAAAAAACGATAAAACAATGGCGGCTTCGCCCCGGCAGGCGCCGCGGCAGAAGCTAATAAAAATAAAAAGGAGATAAATTATGCGCATTGAGATCGTAGTAAAAAATTATCAGATGAGTGAAAAGCTTAACGAGATCATCAACAAAAAGGTTGGAAAGCTCGATAAGTATTTTGAGGAGGAAACGCGCTGCAAAATTTACCTCAAAAAGGAAGGCAAGCAGAGCAAGATGGAGATCCAGCTTGACTACAAGGGAAGCTTCCTGCGCGCGCAGGCGTATGCAGAGAACTTCTACGACGCGCTCGACGTCGTTCTGCCCAAGCTTGAAAGTCAGGTGTTCAAGCACCGCACCAAGCTTGAAAAGAAGCTTCGCCAGAGTGCCGATATGAGCGCGATGATCTTTGGCGGCGCAGAGCCTGTTAATCCCAAGCTTGTAAAAACCAAACGCTTCGATATGGTTCCCATGTCCGTTGAGGAGGCGATCGAGGAGTTTGAGATGCTCGGCCACACCTTCTACGTGTTTATGGATAGCGAGTCCAACAAGATCAAGGTTTTGTATCTTAGGGACGACGGGAACTTAGGCCTTATCGAGCCCGAGTATAAATAAACCAAGCGGTAACTAACTTACGGGGCGGCTGACTGCCGCCCTAAATTTTTTGTAAAAACCACCTAAATCACGCAAAAACAGCATTTTTATCACGGAGATGGCAGATGAACAAGGGGCAGATAGGCGTTTCGACGGCGTCTTTATTTAAAAGGATGTATAACGAGGAATCGGTTGCCTTTTTAAGCGCAAGCGGCGTTGGGGCGGCAGAGGTATTCCTCGGTACGTATAGGGAGTACAAGGTGGAGTTTGCCCGCCTTTTAAACGAGCGAAGGGGAGATATGGATATTCACTCCGTACATACCCTCAACACTCACTTTGAGCCGCAGCTGTTCTCTGCAAATCCGCGCGCACTTGAGGATGCTTACGGGATTGCCGAGGAGGTTTTAAGCTCGGCACAGCTCCTCGGCGCGAGGTATTATACCTTTCACGGGGTTGCGCGCATCAAGCGCAAAATCGCTTACACCGACTACGCCGTGATAGGCGAGAAATACCGCGTGCTTACCGAAAAATGTGCGAAATACGGGGTTTCTCTTGCCCTTGAGAACGTGGAGTGGGCGCATTGTAACCATCCGGGGTTCTTCTCGGGCGTTAAGAAATACGCGCCGCTTTTAAAGGCCACGCTGGACGTTAAGCAGGCGCGCGATTCGGGTGACGGCTACCTGCCCTTTTTAAACGAGATGGGCGAGGATATCGTTACCGTGCATCTTTCGGATATAGACGATAGCGGCAAGCTGTGCCTGCCCGGGCGCGGTACGTTTGATTTTGCGGAGCTTTTCCGCCGTCTTGAGGGCGTTGGGTTTAAGGGCAAAATGATGATCGAGGTGTATAATGAAAACTACGCCCGCACGGATGAGCTGATCCGCTCGTACGAGCATCTTTGCAGCCTCGCCGAAAAAATAAGATAGAGCTTTTGCGCTAAACCGATTAAATTTCCTAAACGTGAGGGCGTAAATAAAAAAAACCGCTTATAGCGATTGACAAAATCTATAGAATCTTATATACTTTATAGTAGATATAAACTTCTTTAAAAGGAGAGATTTATTATGGGACTTAGATACAATAACAGAAAGTGGAAGGAGAGCATGCGCCTCCGCCTTGACTATAACAACATGATGGCTGAATTCGTTGGCACGAAGGAAGGCTTTACCAAAAAGCAGATACGCGAAAACCAGAGCATTATTGACACGGCGTATAACCTTGTTCAGTTAAGGCGCGGCCGCACGATGATGGGCTGGACGGAGCTTCCCTACAATCAGGAGGAGGTCGTTGCAGACGTTATCGCAACTGCTAAAGAGGTGAGGAAGAACTGCGATTATTTCGTCGTTCTCGGCATAGGCGGATCTGCACTCGGCCCCATGGCTGTTTTCCAGGCACTTTGCCACATCCACCACAACGAGCTGCCCAAGAGCAAGCGCCGTGCGCCCAAGTTCTACGTTGAGGATAACGTTGATCCCGAGAGGATGCAGGCACTTTTGGACGTTATCGTTCCCGAAAGGACCATATTCAACGTGGTTACCAAGAGCGGTGCTACCTCTGAAACGATGGCGCAGTATCTTATTATAATGAATATGCTCAAGGAAAAGCTTGGCGACGAGGCTGCACAGCACGTTATTGCAACCACCTCTGAAACCAAGGGCAACCTTATTAAGATAGCAAAGGAAGAGGGGCTTAAAACCTTCTTTATCCCCGATGGCGTTGGCGGAAGATTTTCCGAGCTTTGCCCCGTTGGCCTTCTCCCCGCTGCCGTTCTCGGCATTGATATCAGGGAGATGCTCGCAGGCGCCGCTTATATGGATAAGATATGCCGCAACGAAAAGGTTTTCAAAAACCCCGCGCTGCTGCTTGCAACCTTCCAGTACCTCGCTATGAAGAAGGGCAAGAATATTTCGGTTATGATGCCCTATGCAGATGGGCTCAAGCTGATTGCGGACTGGTACTGCCAGCTATGGGCGGAGAGCCTCGGCAAGGCGAACGACAATGCCGGCTTTAAGGTACATTGCGGTCAAACGCCCGTTAAGGCGCTTGGCGTTACCGACCAGCACTCACAGGTTCAGCTTTACACCGAGGGCCCGTTTGATAAGGTTACAACCTTCCTCGCGGTTGACGAGTACAGAACGACCTTTGAAATTTCAAACGGCTGTGAGAATATACCCGACGTATCCTTCCTTGGCGGCCACACCATGAACGAGCTTATTCAGGCAGAGCGCACGGCAACCGAATACGCTATGACCGTTGCAAAGAGGCTCAACCACACCATCTATCTGCCGCAGATCAACCCGTTTACAATCGGTCAGCTGTTGTTCCTGTTTGAGATGCAAACGGCTTATGCCGGCGAGATGCTCAAGATAAACACCTACGATCAGCCCGGCGTAGAGGGCGGAAAGCAGGCAACCTACGCGCTGCTTGGAAAGAGAGGCTTTGATGAAAAGCGCGAGGAGCTTGCAAACGCACCCAAGAAAAAGGTTGAAAATATGATAATCTAATTTTTGCCGCCCGCCTGTTCGTAGCGAACGGGTGGGCAATTTTATTTATATTGCCGTGTCGCGGCTTGCGATAGAAACTCTCGGCTTGGGGCAATCGAAAACCCCCTAAAACACACAAAAAAGGCGAAAAATGGAAAATAGATTTAGCTTCACTGTAAGAACAACGGCGTCACAGGCCGACCATAGATGCGCTTTAAGATACGATGGAATTCTTGCGCTTATTCAAGACGTAACCACCCAGCACTCCGAGCGCATGGGCGTCAGCCACCAGGACTTGATCGATAAGTCGAACGCGTACTGGGTGATTTCAAAAATCAAATTCAAAACGGAAGGGATAATTGACTCCCGCCGCGAATACAAGGTGGAAACCTGGCCGCACAAGCCGGGCGCCCTTCGCTACGTGAGGGATTATAGGATAACCTGTAACGACTCCACCATTGAGGGCAGGAGCGAGTGGTGTATTCTCGACCGCGATACTCTCGCTATCCGCAGGACGGACAGCGTAATTTACCCCGAAAATTTCGTGCACGACGAGGAGCGCACGTCCGTTTCAGACTTTATTCGCTTCAGAGAGCAGGTGAGCGAGGACGATTACAGCTACACCTACCGCACGGTGTTTACCGATATTGATTGCAACGGGCACGTTAACAACCTTGCTTACGCGAGGATGGCGCTAAACACCTTCTCGCCCGAGCAGTTTGAGGCAGGCGGCTTCAACGCGTTTGAAATACACTTTATTTCTCAAACGTACTTTGGCAACGAGATAAGCATCTACAGAAAAACCGCCTCGTCGGGCGGTGAGTACGTTGAGGGAAGGATGGGAGAGAAGAAGATCTTTGCCGTGCTTTTTTATAACGAATAGCCCCCTAAAACGCACAAAAACAGCTGTTTTTATTCGGCTGTTTTTTTGTTTTGACATAATTGGGCGCGCGTCGGCATAACATATACCATGAACGAAAAATTCTCTGTTTTAAAAAGAAAGGACGTAATTGATATCTGCACGGGCAAGAGCCTCGGGCGAGTGCGCGACGTAGTGTTTACCTTCCCCGAGGGGCGGGTAAAGGCGCTTATAGTTGGCGGGCCGTTTTGCACCGAGCCTGTAACCCTGCCGTTTGGCGCGGTGGAGAGGATAGGTGAGGACGCCGTGCTTATAAACGCATCCGCAAAGGATCAACCGCCCCGTCCACCAAAAAGCCCGTGCGAGCCGTATGACGCGTGCGAGCCGCAAAAAAAGCCCTGCCGCCCGTGCGAGCCACCACGCCCCAAAAGGGATGCGCCGCATCGAGTAAGCGGCGATGGGGGATACGGCGGCATCCCCGATGAGCTAAGAGGCGGCGACGGGTTTTAGCCCGATCGCGCGAGAAAAATAAAATCAAATAATTTAAAAAGCCCTTTTATCGCGCATAATCGGGCTTTTTTGTTTACTTTTTTTTACGGTTGTGTTAAAATACTGATGTAGAGATCCCTCACGTCCCTCGCCGCAACGAAATCGGCGGTGAAGGCGAGATAGGCGACGTAGAGGTTTAGCACGATCATCACCGGCATCAGCACCATCAAAAACATACTCCGCATTCTGTACTTGAAAATGAAGATTGCAACGTAAATGCCGAGTGCACCGCCGAGAAGGGCAACGATGAACAGCTTTCCGTCGTGAACGGAGCCCTCGCACTCGCCGCACTCAAAGGAGTCGCGCTGGAGCTTTATTTGAAAAAAGGCGTACAGATTCATGGCGGCAAGATACACGCCGAGCAGCACGCGAATAAGTATCAGCATGCTTTTAATTTGTGCGCTCTCCTGCTAAATATTCTAAAAACCCCCTAAATCACACAAAAACAACACTTTTTAGGAAGAAATTATGTTTATCCCCGTATCGAGAGAGCAACTTAATAATCCAAACGAGGTCGATTTCGTGCTGATCTCGTCGGATGCGTACGTCGATCATCCCACCTACGGG
>JAFVXM010000024.1 GCA_017501205.1 Clostridia bacterium | reverse complement strand
GTTTAATGCTGTTGAAAATATTGATTGCAGAGAGTATTATGTATCCATGGCAGCGGCGTGGCTTTTATCAATATGTTACGTAAAACACACATTATCGACGGAAAAGTTCATGCAAAGAACTAAAATAGACTCACTCACCTTTAACCGGGCTATCGGAAAAATCTGCGATTCCTACAGAGTGGATAGCTTGCAAAAGGAAAAAATGAAAAAACTTAAAAGGAAAATATAAATGGACATTCATGCAAAAATCACAGCGGAGTTTAAGCTTCGCCCGGACCACGTTACAAACATTATTACACTTATTGATGACGGTAATACGATCCCGTTTATAGCTCGTTACCGTAAAGAACTCACCGGTCATTGCGATGATCAGGTTCTCCGTGAATTCTCGGATAGGCTAAAGTATCTGCGCAATCTGGAAAAGAGGAAGGAAGAGGTAACCTCGTCTATAACAGAGCAGGGCAAAATGACCGAGGAGATAGCAGATGCCTTGGCAAAGGCAGAAACCCTTTCAGAGGTTGAGGATATCTACAGGCCTTTTAAGCAGAAGAGAAAAACTCGTGCAACCGTTGCAATCGCAAAGGGGCTTGAGCCTCTTGCCGATATTATTTTAGCTCAGGATTTAAAAACCGGCAGCGTTCAGGAAATCGCAGCGCCCTTCGTTAATGAAGAGCTGGGCGTAAAGAGCGTTGAAGAGGCTATTCAAGGCGCGCAGGATATTATCGCAGAGCGCGTGTCTGATGATGCGGAGGTAAGGAAAAAGCTTCGCCGTATTTTCTTGAAAAACGCCTATATCGCAACTAAACTCGCAAAAACAGAGGACGAAGCAGCTAAGACGTACGAGATGTATGCTGATTATAGCGAGGCTGTTTCCGAGATTAAGAGCCATAGAGTTCTTGCCGTAAACAGAGGTGAGGCGGAAGGGTATCTTAAGGTTAAGGTCGTTCTTGATAAGGACTTTGCTATCCGCGTTTGTTCGGTTGGATTTGTTAAGGAAGGAAGCATTACCACGTCACTTGTTCAGGATGCTGTTGCAGATGGCTATGAGCGCTTGATTTACCCCTCTATTGAAAGAGAGATTAGAAATTATCTTACCGAAAACGCAAGCGAACAGGGTATTAAGATGTTTGCAAGCAACTTAAAGCCCTTGCTCTTACAGCCCCCTGTAAAGGGTAAGGTAACGATGGGCCTTGACCCTGCGTACAGAACGGGCTGCAAGATCGCAGTTGTCGATGAAACGGGTAAGGTATTAGATAAAACCGTTGTATATCCCACGCCCCCGCAGAGTAAAACGGAAGAGGCAAAGAGGGTGTTGCTAGCATTGATAGAAAAGCATGGTGTAGACGTTATATCTATCGGTAACGGAACCGCTTCAAAGGAATCTGAGATTTTTGTTGCCGATATGATTAAGGATGCAAAGAGAAAGGTTTCGTATATCGTTGTCAGTGAGGCAGGCGCTTCCGTTTATTCGGCATCAAAGCTCGGCGCTGAGGAGTTCCCCGATTACGACGTTTCCGAGCGTTCCGCCGTTTCCATTGCAAGAAGGCTACAGGATCCCCTTGCAGAGCTTATAAAGATTGATCCCAAGTCAATCGGTGTAGGTCAGTATCAGCACGATATGCCCCCCGCAAGGCTTGATGAGGTTCTCGGCGGCGTTGTTGAGGACTGTGTAAACAGCGTAGGTGTTGATCTCAATATGGCAAGCCCCTCGCTTTTGAAATATGTTTCCGGTCTTAACGGTGGTATAGTAAAGAATATCGTTGCGTATAGAGATGCTAACGGTAAATTTAAAACGAGAAGGGAGCTTTTAAAGGTTTCTAAGCTTGGCGAAAAGGCTTTTGAGCAGTGTGCCGGCTTCCTTCGTATTCCCGATGCAGAGAATATTTTTGATAATACCGGTGTTCACCCCGAGTCCTATGATGGCGCGCAGAAGCTTCTTCAATTATTTGGATATTCCGCAAACGACGTGAGAAACGGCGAGCTTGCAGATCTTCCCGAGAAGGTAAAAAAGCTTGGCGAGGCGAAGGTTTGTGATTTTACCGGTCTTGGCGAGGCAACGCTTAAGGACGTTTTAAACGAGCTTTTAAAGCCCGGCAGAGATATTCGTGATAGCTTACCTAAGCCCATGCTTCGCAGCGATATTATGGATATTAACGATCTCGTTGTTGGCATGGAGCTTACAGGTACCGTACGCAACGTAATAGATTTCGGTGCGTTTGTCGATCTGGGTGTTCATCAGGACGGACTCGTTCATATTTCCGAGCTTTCAGATAACTACGTAAAGCATCCCTCAGATGTTCTCAAGGTTGGTCAGGTTGTAAAGGTAAGGGTAATAGGCGTGGATCTTAAGAAGAACAGGATCGCTCTTTCGATGCGTAAGCAGCCGGCTGCAAAAACGGCTAAAAACGCGTAAATCGCACATATTTAACACGAGTGAAATTTAATTGACAAAGCGTGTGCGCTTATTGTATAATAAACGTATCTGCTTTGCAGATATTAAAAGAAGAATTTATTTAAGGAGAAACTTATTATGACTTTTGAAAAAATTTCCGAACTTTTGGCAAAGCAGCTTGGTATTGCAAAGGATAGCATTACTCTTGAAAGCGAGATCATCAAGGACCTCGGTGCAGATTCCCTCGATATCGTAGAGATGCTCATGGGGCTTGAAGAGGAGTTTGGAATCGAGGTTTCCGAGGACGAGGCTGTTGCACTTCGTACCGTTGGAGATATCGTTGCTGTAATCGATGCAAAGAAATAAAAAATGATTACAGTTGAAGAATTTGGCACTATCTTTGGCTGTCCGGTTAAGAAGTTTAAACTGGAAAAGGCAGGAATAGAGGCTGAGATTATCAACTATGGAGCTACCGTTACGTCTGTTCGTGTTCCCGATAAAAACGGGGATATGACGGACGTAGTGCTTGGCTACCGTTCAGTTGAGGAATACGACCGTTACGACGGTTATTTAGGCGCTTCAATAGGTAGGGTTGCTAACCGTATCGGTGGCGCCGCTTTTAATTATGGCGGCGTTGATTATAAGCTTTTCAATAATGATAACGGCAACACGTTGCACGGAGGAAAGGAAGGCTTTAACAAGAAAATTTGGAATGCAGATGTGGTTGGAGAATCCGTTGTTATGACCTATGTAAGCGAGGACGGAGAGGAAGGTTTTTTCGGTAGATTAGAGGTTGAAGCGGAATTTTTTATTGACAGCGAACGCGGTTTGAATATCGTTTATACGGCTGTCACAGATTCAGAAAGTGCCGTAAATCTCACAAATCACACCTATTTTAATCTTAACGGAGAGGGAAGCGGAACTGTTTTAGGTCACTTGATGGAGATAAAATCCTCTTGCATAACGCCCATTGATAAATCGCTTATTCCTTATGGGGAATTTTTGGACGTGGCCGGTACTCCCTTTGATTTTACGTCGCCAAAAGCTGTTGGGCGTGACGTTGAAGCGGTGAATGATCAGCTTTCCTTCGCCGGCGGATACGATCACAATTTTGTGCTTGATCAAAAGGATGGAAACCTTGCGGCTATCACGGTTGGGGATAAATCCGGTATCGTTATGAGAACGGAAACAAATCAGTTTGGTTTGCAGTTTTACGGCGGAAATTTCCTCACTTTAAGGATGGGAAAATCGGGCAAGCTTTACGATAAGAGAGATGCCTTTTGCTTGGAGGCACAAGCCTTTCCAAATGCTTTAAACGTAAGCGCTTACGGCAGCCCTGTTATCCGTTCGGGAGAGGTTTACCGAAACGAAATCGTATATCGCTTTCCCCCTATAAAAGGAGATAATTAAATATGTGTACACAATCGGTTATTCACGGCGTTAGCTGGTGGTCGATATGGATCGTAATAGGCATCATCCTTTGCCTTCTGACGTTTGATCAGCTGTGCAGAAAAAAGGGTGTTACCGCTGCTGCTAACAAATTTTATTATATCCTCGGTATTGTATCCATTGTGCTGGGCTTTGGCGCGGCCAGCCTTGTGCAATCAGTTTACAATTTTATTGAAACCAAGGAGTGGTCCTGGGGTGGCGTAACCTTTATGGGCGGGCTTTACGGAGGCATGATAACCTTCGTTTTAGGGGCTCTTTTGCTTGCAAAGGGTAAAGTTCGTTCCCAGTTTGGCTTGGTTGCGAACGTTGCTGCGCCCTGTATTCCCGTGGCTCACGCGTTCGGTAGAATAGGTTGCTTTGCAGTTGGTTGCTGCTACGGGGCCGAGGTTAGAGAGGGAGACTTTTTCTCCGCATTCGGTATTATGATGCATCAGCATAACGGTGCAGGTGAGATAATAAAAAGCGTTAATCGCTATCCCACACAGCTGTTTGAGGCAATATTCCTTTTAATACTGGCTGCCGTACTTATTTATTTTGCTATTAAGGATAAGAAGATCAACGTAATTGTTTACTTGGTTTCTTATGCCGTATTCAGATTTTTGCTTGAGTTTTTAAGAGCTGATGAGAGGGGATCTATCGGTACCAGCGCGCTTAGTCCGTCGCAGGTGCTCAGTATTGTAAGTATAATCGTTGCTGTGGCGCTTATTGCGATAAAGCTTCTTGCAAAATATAAGCCGGAAGCAGCAGGAAAGGTAATGAGGTTCTTCCGTTTGGACGATGAATCCTGCGGTATTACTGAGATGTCAGCCCAGGCATCGGCAGAACAGAGTGCCGAATCCGAAGGCTGCACTGAAGAAAAAAACAACAAAAACAAGCCTAATTAAATTTAATTTTTAAAATTTTGCATTTTAGCGTTAAAATGATTGACTAAAAGGTAAAATTGTTATAAAATAATAAGGCTTTTAGGGGAGTGGCTCAACGGTAGAGTAGCGGTCTCCAAAACCGTAGGTTGCGTGTTCGAATCGCGTCTCCCCTGCCAAAGACAAGTCGTTTTTTGCGATTTGTCTTTTTTTCTTGGAAGGAGGGCAACCTACGGTTGCGTGTGACGCGATTGACGGGTGTAACCCGTAACAATCGCTATTCCGTCGCTATGCTCCTTACTAAATCGCGTCTCCCCTGCCAAAACCTGTATATTACGATAAAAGTCGTTTTATACAGGTTTTTTTGTTTGTTTTTTTGACTCTGTGAAAGAAATTTTCACACAATGCCACCAAAATGCCAC
>JAFVXM010000023.1 GCA_017501205.1 Clostridia bacterium | reverse complement strand
TTTTGTCGAAAAAAAGGAGGCATGATCAATGCAAAAAAAAGAGGACAGGCGCACTTGTCGCACAAAAAAAGCGATAAAGCAGGCGTTTACACAGCTCATCATAGAAAAGGATTATAAGGAAATTTCCGTAACCGAGCTTGCCGAGCTTGCGGGGATAAACCGCAAGACGTTTTACTCTCACTATGAGTGCATGGATGACGTTTTAGACGAGCTTCACGAGGATATAGTTGAGCAGCTTTTTGCTATACACGGTAAAAACGCGCGTGAAAAATTTGATATCACAGACTTTGCCGTTACCATTAACGAGATGCTTGCCGATAACTATAATCTTTACCGCAGGCTCATCGTTGCAAATGAGTACAGATTTTTTTCAAGAAAGGTTCGAGATTCGCTAAAGGAGACCTTTATCGCACATTATCTGCGCGATAGCAGCTTGAGCAGCGAGGTTATAAACTTCGTTGCGGAGTATTGTGTATCGGGCCTTATCAGGATATACAGAGTTTGGTTTGACAACGGATCGGTGATAGAGCAGGGCGAGCTCAGCCGCCTTGCCGCAACGCTCATGTGGGGCGGTATGCAGGCTGTTTTGGAGGAGAAAAAATGAAAAAGACTTTTACCACCACCTTGCCTGAAAGGGCAGGAGCCCTTGAAACGGTTGCAGAGGTGGTTAGCAGCGCAGGTGCTAATATAACGAGAATAAGCTACAACAGAGCCGTTGATGCGCACACGGCGTTTGTAGAGGTTGAGGGCGATGACGAGCAGCTTTCGATGATTGCCCAAGGGCTTGACCGCCTTGGCTATACGTCTGCCGGCGATGCCGTAGAGGGCGTAGTGCTCTTTGAGTTCAGCCCCGACGACCGCGTTGGGGGAATATTGCCCCTCCTAAGGCTTATAAGGCAATGTGGGTACAGCATTTCGTACGTGAGCGGCGGTTGGCTTCCCGATAACAGAGAAACGATCAGAATAGGCATTTTAGCAAAGAGCGGAGAGGGGCTTTCGTCTTTTATAAACAGCGCGTCAAGAATATGCCGCGTGAAGCTGTTAGATTACGATAAGTCCTCTAAATCGCTGGATAACACCGTTTTTTATATTTCGTTTGCAAACGAGATAGCTTCAAAAATGGGGCTTGATGAGAGAGCAAAACGCCGTTTCACGGTAAACGCAAACCTTATAATGCAGATACTTGAGGCAAAAGGGATAGCTCCGCAAGCAACCTTTGAGCAGGTGGGTAATTTTGCCGACTGCATCAAGGAAGGCATAGCGAATTTTAACGCGAGGGTTACGGAGTATAAGGGGGAAGCCGGTGCGAGGATAGTTCTGGTTGAGCCGCCGTGTGGCAGTAACGTGTGCGTTCTCGACCGCGGGCATGGGCTTGTTGCTGTGGACGGTGGGTTTGAGTGCTTTGCCGATCAAACGATTAACCTTTTAAGGCGAGAGATACCCGGATTTGACGCGACTGAAAAGTACGCCCTGCTAACTCATGCAGACGTGGATCACTGTGGTGTTTTGAATTCGTTTGACGAGATTATTTTAAATAAAAAGTGCTACGATCAGTTTGAGGCGGAGTCGCACGGCCGATACGGCTTCAGAGAGAGGATACCCTCACATAAGCCGTACGTCAGAATAAGTGCCCTGCTGTGTGGTTATCACACACCGAATTTGCAGAAAATGCGCGTTTTAGGGGGTAAATCGCAAAAGCAGACCGAGCTTATGGAGTATCTTGGCAACGTGAGTCGCGCAGGATTTTGCTTTGAGGTGTACGAGGGCATTGGCGGTCATATAGACGGTGAGTGCGTGTTTATTGAGAGAAATGAAAGGCTCGTTTTTGCAGGCGATCTGATGTACAACATGAACGGCTTTACGAAAGAGCAGGCGCGGTTTAACAGGATCGCTCCGTTTTTGCTTTCATCTGTGGATACATCGGTTTCCAACGCAGCGATGGAACGCAGGGCGATACTTGGACTTTTAACTCCCGGCAAGTGGACGGTTTTTGGAGGCCATGGCGCACCCATAGAGCATACGGTAAGGTAAAAAAAGCCGAGATTGTGAAAATTATGTAAAAAAATAACAAAAGCACTTGAAGAACAGTGCTAAATCTGTTATAATTAGCGTATCAAATTTAGGGATGGGAAAGATGAAAAAAGACAGAAAAAAACAGATCCAGCTGTTTCTTGACATTAATGGAAAGATGACTTATGATGAGCTTTGTGAAAAATTCCCCAACGTTTCGTCCATGACGATCAGGCGAGATCTTGAGGAGCTTGAGAGAGGTGGATCGGTTTTACGCGTGAAAAACGGGGCTATTTCTCTTACGGAGATAACGAAGTACACCGAGGGTGGCGTTACAAACAGGGCAAATATGCATGTGTTTGAAAAGCAGAATATTGCGGAAAAGGCCATCACTCTGGTTGACGAAAATCAAACCTTGTTTATTGACGGCGGATCCACAACTACCTTTTTTGCAAGGGAGCTTCCGAATAAAAACTATCGCATAATAACAAACGGGCTCAACATTGCGCAGGAGCTTACGGGTAAATCCGCACCGAAGATCACGCTTGTTGGTGGCGATATTTCAAAGGCCAACCAAACTACCTGCGGAAGAAAGGCAGAAATGTTTTTGGGTGCTGCGGAGATTGATATTGCAATTATGGCTACCTCTGCTTTTTCGTATAAGGACGGCTTTTCCTGTGCGCTCAGAGAAGAGGCTGAACTAAAATCATTTGTTATAAGCCGCGCAAAAAAGCGCGTTATGCTACTCGATAGCAGTAAGATTGATCACACCATGTCATACACGTTTGCCAAGATGGAGAACATTGATATTTTGGTTGTGGACGAATACTTCCCCGCCGAGCTTAGGCAGGAGTTTAAGCGTCGCGGTGTGAGGGTTATATAACGATAAACTTAGAATTAGGGGCTTTTTATGAAAATAGCGGTTATAACGGGCGCATCGTCCGGCATGGGAAGGGAGTTTGTTTACGCCCTTGATAAACAGTTTAAGTATGACGAGATTTGGGTTATTGCACGCCGTAAGGATAGGCTTGAGGCTCTGCAGGAGGGCGCGAGTGCGAGGATCAGGGCGATATCGCTTGATCTTACGGAGCGGGCGTCTATAGACGAGCTTTCAAAAATGCTTAAGGAAGAGGCCCCCGAGATCAAAACGCTTGTCAATGCCAGTGGCTTTGGAAGGTTCGAAGCGTTTGAGAACGTTCCTTTAGATGACTACTATAAGATGATAGACCTCAACTGCTCGGCGTACGTTGGTGTTACGTACGCGTGTCTCCCTTATTTAAAAAGCGGAAGTGAGATATATCAGCTTGATAGCTTATCGTCCTTCCAGCCGGTACCTTACATTAACGTTTACGGCGCAACAAAGGCATTTGTTTTAAGCTTTAGCAGAGCTCTCAACGTGGAGCTGAAAAAGCGCGGTATAAAGTGCATGGCGGTATGTCCCGGTTGGGTTAAAACGGAGTTTTTCGATCACGCCGTAACGGACGAGAGCGTTATTACCTATTACAATAAAATTTGGACGCCCGAGCAGGTTATTGCGCGCGCGCTAAAGGATATGAAGAGGGGCAGGGACGTATCCGTGCTCGGCTTTTCAATACGCGCACAGGTTCTTGCAACCAAGCTGTTGCCGCATAAGCTCGTTATGAGAATATGGTGCAAGCAACAAAAGAAGCTTTAATTTTGGAGAATTGATCGTTAATGGGCGGTATGTTCTTTTTAAACAGCATCCTTTTAGGGGCGGGGCTTGCGATGGACGCATTTTCCGTTTCGCTTGCAAACGGGCTTAACGAAAAGCAGATGCCTATAAAAAAGATGTTGGGTGTTGCCGGTACGTTTGCTTTTTTTCAGGCATTGATGCCAATGATTGGCTGGGTATGCGTGCACACGGTATTAAATCACTTTAAGGTGTTTGAAAAATTTATCCCTTGGATAGCGCTCGCTCTGCTTTTATTTATAGGCGGAAAGATGCTGTTTGACGGGATTAGGAATAAGCCGTGCGACGAGCCGCCAAAGGTGGGCTTTTGGGCGCTTATAGTTCAGGGAATAGCTACCTCAATTGACGCCCTTTCCGTGGGATTTACTATTGCGAGCCACACGTTGACGGAGGCGCTCGTTGCAGTGGTAATTATTGCGGCGGTAACCTTTGCTCTATGCTTGGTTGGAGTTTATCTCGGAAAGAAATTCGGCACCGTGTTTTCTAACAAAGCAACGATAGTCGGTGGCATAATACTTATACTTATAGGTATTGAAATATTTATAACAGGAATTATATAAGTGGCATAAAACGCACGTTATCGTGCGTTTTTTGTGTATTGAACACTTTTAAAAATCAGCAAAATCAACGCTTTAAAGCAATCTTGTTGTTCAGTTTTTTTTCTCTTTGGGCTATAATAAGGGGGCAAAAACAAAAAGGAGGCAAAAAAAAATGAACACAGACAAAATTTACGCAGAATCCATTGCAAAGGAGTACGCACCCAAAAACAGCTCTAAGGTGGTGGCATTAAAGAAGCTTGACAGAAAGGCAAAGATGCCCGCAACGGTATTTACCTATGCGTGGGGTATAGCTTGGGCGCTTGTTCTGGGCGTTGGCATGTGTCTTTCAATGGAGGTAATCGGGGGCGGTATCGTTTGGATGTGCGTCGGCGTTGCGCTTGGACTTATAGGTCTTGCAGGATGCGGATTGAACTACCCCATTTACAAAAAAATTCTTGAAAATGGAAAGAAGAAATATGCGTTTGAGATTGTTGAGCTTGCAAGGGAGATAAGCGAAGAAAACAACTGATTTTGCGTTGGAGGCAAAGGTGAATAAATCACAGAGCAAATATTTTAATACGGCAGTAAAAATGAATACTGCGCTCATAGAGCTGCTTGAAAAAAAGGATTTTGAGTATATTTCAGTAACGGAAATATGTAGGAGGGCAGGAGTAAACCGCTCCACGTTTTATCTCCATTACGATAACACAAGAGATCTGCTTGAGGAAACGGCGCAAAGAGCCGTTGAGGATTGCTTTGGAAGCATTCCTGCGAATATGAGGGATATGAAGAAGCGGATAAACGGCCCGGAGCTTGAAAAGCTGAACTTCGTCAGAGCCGAGTTTGTTCGTCCGTATCTGGAGTTTTTAAAGAAGAACAGGCGTATATTCCTCGTTGCGGTTTCAAACGTAAAGACGTTTGGTCTTGATGAGGTTTACAAGCGACTGTTTGGCGAGGTGTTTGATCCTATTCTTGATAGGTTTGATTACCCTGAGGAGGAGAGGCAGTACGTTATGGCCTTTTATCTTAACGGAATAAACGCCATTGCCGTTAAGTGGCTTGAGGGCGGCTGCCTAGAGGATATGGATACTCTGTGTGCCGTAATACAAAAATGCGTGTTCGGTGCAGGCGGAAACTTTAATTTGAGTTTAAGCAGAATAGGCAAATAATGCGCGAAAAAGGGCACTAATCAACAAAAACAATAGAAAAACCCCAAAACAAAAAGAGGGAGCGTGAAGCGATATGCCGAGCGCTTCTTCTTGATATAAAGAAAAACCACGCGATAGTCGCGTGGTTCAGTAGAGGTTTACCGATGAGCCTTGAAAGAAAAACTCCGATTGTGTATAATGAGAGTATGACCTGCCAGTCAAAAATCAATAACA
>JAFVXM010000022.1 GCA_017501205.1 Clostridia bacterium | reverse complement strand
TTTTATGTTTTTTAGCGCATCACCCGTAAATCACCCATAAATCACCCATAGAGGGGGATAGAAATGAAAAGATAATTATTATATAATTATCTCAAATAAAATCCGCAAGGAGGATGAAAAATGAAAGAAAGGATGAGAAAGATTTTTCTCAGCATAGCAGTTGCGTTCTGTGCGATTTTTGCCGTGTTCGGCATTGCGCTTACAGCGCAAGGCGTATCTGAAGATGCTGCTGCAGACGTGAAGGTTCCTATTAAGTGGGCAGACGTCGAGGAGTTTGCCGCACCGGAAATCGGCGCATTGCCCGATATGGCCGTTACGCCCGTTCACGGTGGCTATGAGGTTGCCGAGATATTCTGGATGTATAAAACGGGCAACTATTTTAGCGAGTGGAACACGAAAAAGCCGTTTGCTGCAGGAAATACCTACCGTGTGGGAATTACGTTGAAGCCCGATGACGGCTTTTTCTACGACAAGGATTTTGATCACTACGTTGCAATCAACGGCGAAACCGTGCAGTATAACGTTGTGGACGAATGGATTGTGCTAATTAAGGATTTTACATTAGATTCTTACGTGACGTCCGTAAGCATTCTCAACTTTATGGATCCTGTTGCAGGCAAATTGCCCGATATGAGTGCGGACTGTGCAAACGACAGCTACACTTCAACCGTAAGGTGGGTGAACCGTTCCACCTTGGCTGCTCAGGGCAGCGATCAGCCGTTTGAGGCAGGTCAGTGCTACACGGCATACATTACCCTTACGGCAAAGGACGGTTATATCTTCAAGCCTGAGCTAAACGTTTATATAAACGGCGCAAGGGTTAACACTGTAGGCGTAATAAGTGAAAAGGTGATCGAGGTAGAAATGCATTACCTCGAGTTAGAGCGTGCCCCCTTGCAGGACGTAAAGGTAAAATTAGAAAAGCCCATGCCCGGCGCTACCCCCGATTTTAATGCGGAAAGCAGTGGCGAAGGCTTTGTTGCAGACTACAACGAAGAGGGATATATCAACGGCGTTCGCTGGATTGACAGAGTGACGGGTATCATGCTCACTGAAGAGGATACCTTTGTTGCGGACAGAGAGTATATTGTAAATATCATGGTTGAGGCGGATACCGCTCACAAGTTTACCGCAGGAAGAAAGTACGTTTACATCAATGACAGAATGTGCTATGAGCAGCTTAGTTCAGATCTTTACGTGCGCGGCTTTGAAACTTACTTCCGCACACCCAAGGAAATTGATCAGGTAAACGTTACAAATCTTGTAAAGCCCGTTGAGGGCAACACCCCCGATTACTGGTTAGACGTTGATCTTGAAGGTGTTACCATTGAATCCGTTATATGGGAGGTTTATAACGAGGAAAGCACCGGTAGCAAATTCAGCTTGATGGCAGAGGGCGATAAGTTTGAGGACGGAAAAACCTATCTGATGAGTGTTCACATGAAAAACAACACGGATAAGGTATTCGCCACAAAGCTCAATTCGGCAGGAGAAAAAATGATAGCCACCACCGTTACTCTTGACGGTAAAAGGGTAGTCCCCTCAATCGGTAAAAACGAGGAAGGCGATAGCGATCCGTATAACTATATGTGGTTCTATTGTTGGTACGATTGCGAAAGTGAACAGGTGTCAAATGCCGTTGTATCGATTGAATCGCCTGTTGCGGGTAAATCACCCAACTATAAGGTATCTATTGCAGGCGATGAAATGAGCGTATACGACGTTTATTGGACAATGTATACGACTGATGATAGCGGATCCACCAAGCTGGCAGCTATTCCCAGCACTCACGTGTTTGAAAAGGGAAAAACGTATTGTGCTTTCATCATACTGAAAACAAACGGAAACCGCAAAATCCCTTATAATCCCACAAACGGTGCGTGTGGCTTTAGCGCTGTTTATAACGGCGAAAGGGCGGATACATATGCCGTAACGAAATTGAACGGCGTTGAGGTTGATCCCTATAAATACGTAGAGCTTGCGTGTTGGTTTGACTGTGAAAGTTCGGTTATCACCTCTGTTGCCGTTAGCGATATAGTTGCCCCTGTGGCCGGCGAAAATCCGTGTTATGACAGAACCGTTATCGGCACGGGCTACAGTGCTATTGGTACAGGCTCGTCATGGGATGGCAAGCAGGACGTATACAGGATGAAGAATGGCGTTATATGGTACGACGTAACAAATGACGCTTACGATTACGTTTATGAAAACGAGGAGTTTATCGGCGGGCGTACGTACGAGGTTTGGATTTATCTTGAAACAACAGACGGCAATCAGTTTGCTGTTGACGGCAACTATGCAACTACGGTTGCAGGCCTGGTTAACGGATACGATGCAACGGTAGAGGCCGCTACGGGCAGTCAGCAAAACTATCTGCGCATGGAATATACCTTCGTTTGCGAAAAGAAGGTTATTTATGAAATCGACATAGAGATTTCAGAGCCTGTAATCGGCGAAGCTTTCAGCTGGGAAGCAATCGATTCTAAATATTTCTACTCCAACCCTTCTATGGATGGAGAGAATATCAGTATGCTCAACGGCGTAGCTTGGTATATTTATGGCGGTGATTCCTTTATAATGCCGAACAGCGGTGAAAAATTCAAAGAAAATACCGAGTATACTGTTTGCATATACGGCAACTTAAAGGAAGGCTACCTCATTGAAGACGCTGATACGTTTGTAGTATGTATAAACGGGGTTAGGATATTTGAGGCTATGATATTTACGGCTGAGCCTGCAACCATCCTCGTAATGTATACCTTCCCCAAAACCGATTGTTACTGCTCTATCGTACCCGTAGCTGAAGAGGCTGCAACCTGTACCGTGAACGGCATGAAGGCGCATTTTGCTTGTGAAAAGTGCGGCGTTATGTATAAGGATGCAAACGGCGAAGAGCTTTTGGACCAGGGAGAAGAGGAATACGTTATCTGGGCAACCGACCATAACTTTGGAAACTGGACCGAGCATGAGGAGTATAACAACTATCACGTAGGCACCTGCTCCAACTGCGGTGAAACGATAGAGGCTGAATGCGAATACACGGCTGTATTTGTGGAAGGTCCTTCTAAATACAGCAAGTATAACGGCACGTTGTTTGTGTGCGAGGTTTGCGGCAACGAGGGCGCATTCTACGTGGATGAAACGAGCTGCGAGCATATCTTTGGCGAATGGCAGGAAAACGGCAGAATGGGCGGCACTCATTACCGTGTTTGCGAATGCGGAAAGGCTTACGAGGAAGCTGAATGCGATTACGCAATAACTATAGAAAAAGCACCTTCTGAATATTCTGATATTCGTGACGTATATTTGTATACCTGCAAAAAGTGCGGAAACAAGCATTATACTCCGATAGAGGGTGAGCCCGTTACCGAGGATAGTATTACGGACGAGGAAACCAACGTTACCGTAAGCGTGCCCGAAAATAGCGAAGCGATCCTGCCCGAGGGCACAACCGTTTCCGCTAAGCCCGTAGAGGTGGAAAAGATCTCCGAAGAGGCAAAGGAAATGATGGAAGGATCGCTTAACGGTAAGTTGTATCTTACTAACGGTTACGATATCGTGTTGTATTATAACGAGGTAGTAATTCAGCCTAACGCATTTGTTAGCGTTACTGTTCCCGTTGGCAACGCAGAGCCATCTGACGAAATGGTTGTGCTTTATTACGACGATTATACCGTATCCGAGATTGAAAGCGTAACGTTTAACTGGGAAGATGGAACGGCTACGTTTGAAACCGATCATTTCAGCAAGTATCTTATTGCAAGGCTTGAAAGAGAGGTGGAATATCTGTACTGCTATTATCCCGGTGAGGCAAACGGAAGCCCCTGCAGCGAGTATGCAATTGCAGGCACGGAGATAACTCTTGAAGAGTGCACGTTTGAAGCGCTTGAAGGCAGGCAGTTCAAGGCTTGGGCTATCGGAAGCTTGAGTGGCGAGCAGAAGCAGCCTGGAGAGAAGATCACCATCAATGCAGAAACGTACATTTACGCTATCTGGGAGGACGTTCCCGAAACTCCCGAAAACCCCGGAACGTCTGAAGCTCCTAACGGCTCTGAAGATGAGGGTAAGCCCTCAAAGGGTTGCAAGGGATCGATGAGCGGTGCAACCGCTTGCGCGGGCATTCTTGCAGCAGCATGTATCTTCTTGAAAAAGAGGGAAAGAAAGGTTAGATAATTTAGGCTCAATAGTAGTTTAATTCATAGTGGCGGTGGATAGGGATATCCACCGCTATATGTCTTAACAAGAGGAGAAATATTATGAAAACAAAAATGAAAGGTCTTTTAATAATCTGCTTAATGGCTACGATGATTTTAAGTGCGTTTGCGATCGTACCCCTTACGGTAAACGCGGCAAGTAACGTGAGAGTAGATTTTTGCTTGACAAACGGCGCATTAGAAAATAACGTGTTTTTTGAGAACGATTCAAGCAAGTACTTTATGACGCAACAAACGAAAGCCGACGGCACGCTTGCGTCGCTTGAAGATCTTTACCGTACCGATAGCCTTGATTTAGAGTTTGACGGTTGGTACACCCAAGAAGGCGAAAAAGTTACGTTGGAAACGGTATTTACCGAGTATACTATTCTTTACGACCGTTGGAAAGAAACTACGCTTACCGACGAAGATATAATTTCCGCGTTGGAAATTGGCACACCGTTATTAGAGGTTGGCAAAACCGCAGGGACTTACGGCGTAAATAGCATTACTTTAACGGATAATAGATTGACGGTTGCAGGTATTTCCGTTTACGGGGGCTTAAACGCTTATAGAACAAATAAGTTAGATGATAGCGACGTTTTAGAAGCCGGCAAATCGTACTCGTTGAGAGTAGAATTACATACGAAAAGCGGCGAACTTATCGATGACCAGCTTATGGGGCATTGTACCGCTACTTACGGCTTGGTTGCAAATATGGTATATTCGCACGATAATAGCGGTATATTTACGACGCAATGGACGAATAGAGAAAACAAAATTCAAGTAATAATCAACTACGATTATGAAAATTATTACTTTACGTCCGATTTGGAAGATAAAGCGGTAGAAAACGGACAGTCTCCGCAGTACACGGTTTACGTCAGCAATAATGCGAGCGTTCAAGGTATGGAATTGTTCGTTGAAAATGCTAACGGAACTTGGGCAAGTCTTGGTGCGGTTACAGGACAATTTAATATTCCTGCAAACAGCAACGTTATAAAACAATATCGCGTGGAAGTTACCTATCAAAACGGCTTCGTTATCAGCAGCAATACTTTCAAAGTAGATTGGTACGATCCTAATGCGCCTAAATTCATTGCTCAACCGACGGACTATGACGTGGCGTACGGAACGAACGTCCTTGTTACTTGGGTTTGAACTGCGACGTATCGGCTATTTATCTTGAAAAATTTAATGGGGAAACATATTCACAATATCAAAATGCAACCCCCACGGGTACAACCGTTAACGCAATGGAAAGCGGGACTTATAAGTTTAGGGTGCACGCAACCAAAGACGGCGACGATATTTATTCCGAAGAATTCACGATTACTTGGCGCGAAGCATTTGTGTTTACCACTCAACCACAAAGTCAATCAGTTGGGGCTGGTTTAGGTGAAGACATTATTATCACTTGGGATATGGATATTGGCGACA
>JAFVXM010000021.1 GCA_017501205.1 Clostridia bacterium | reverse complement strand
GTAAACGAGAACCCCGGTCACGTAAACATTTGGCTTACCGGAGCAGGCTTGGAGAACGATCTTTGGTATTATAACCTTGCGAGAACCAACCTTAACGACGCAGCTCTTGTACACGTTACCAAGGTTGACGAGGTTACCATGTACATCGGCGCAATCTGGGGCGAAAAGAATCCCGAAGCAGAAGAGCCCACCGTTGAAACCGTAAAGCTCGTTAACAGTGACGAAGTGGCAGTCACCTTTGAAAACAGCTGGATTCAGAGCTTAACCACCTACACCTATACCACCGCCGTTAAGTTTGGAAACGAGGCAGGTTCTACTGCTGTTAGCTCCAACTATAACAAGGCTTGGTGCGAGCCCAAGCTTGGCGACTTCAGCTTTAGCGACTACTCCAAAATTTATTTTAGCTTTAGCTTTGATAAGGAAACCGTGATTTGCTTTAATCCTTACGGCGAAGCAACAAAGCAGAACTGGTATCGCGTAAAAGCAGGCGTTACCTACACCTGTGTTATAGAGGTTAGCGGAGAGGGCCTCGTTGATATTAAGCTTATCGGATCGGATCTTCCCAATGAGCTTTGGTATTCCGGCCTTGCAATGTCCAACCTTAAAGATATTCCCTTCACCCACGAAACTCTCGAGGGCGAGGATAAGGTAACGATGTATATCGGCGCGATTTGGGGCGAAAAGGCTTCCAAATAAATAGAAGAATTAGCTGCGGTAGGCGCGGCTGAAACGTGAAACAAATGAATCTTGTTGAGGCGGGGCGAGGTCAAATTAGTCCTGCCTCAAAATAAGAGCAAAGGAGAAAAAATGAGCAAGAATAACAGCAGAAAAATAAAACAGTCTGTTTTTATAATTCTTATGCTTACCCCCGCGATCGTGGGTTTTTTCGTCTTTTACATTTATGTAAACTTCAAGTCTGTTGTTATGGCGTTTTCCTTTGAAAAAGGGGGTGAAACGTTTTACGGGCTTGATAATTTCATAAGATTTTTTAAAGAATTCACCTTGCCTGACACGATGTTTAAGGATACGATTTTAAACACGCTGAAAAGCTTTTTATCAACTATCGTTATCGTATACCCCGTGTCCTTGATAATGTGTTATTTTATTTATAAAAAGATAGTGGGCTACAGGTTTTTCAGATGTCTGTTTTATATTCCCGCAATAATAATGCCCACGGTAAGCGCGGTACTATTTAAATACATAATTTCAATGGAAGGTCCTATCGACGTTTTCTTAATGAGGTTTTTCGGTAGGAACGTGCCGGATTTTCTGCAGGACGGCAGTCTTGCTATGGGCACTATAATTTTCTATTCCGTCTATTTTTCCTTTGGCGGAAATATTCTCTATTTCGGCGGAGCGATGAACGGCATATCGCAGGAGGTAATAGAGTCCGCAACGCTTGACGGCTGCGGATGGGTGAGGGAGCTTATCTCCATAGTTATCCCTATGATATGGCCCACGTTCAGCACGCTGCTGCTGACGGCTTCCGTCGGTATTTTTACGGCGTCAGGCCCGGTGCTTCTGTTTACGCAGGGCGGGTTTAACACCTATACGATTTCATACTGGATATACGAACAGATGCTCGAAAATAACAATCTGGAGTTCGCTTCAGCCGTCGGGCTTTCCTGTTCTGTAATAGGCTTCCCCATAGTTATGCTTATAAAGTGGGGGCTAAATAAAATAGGGGACAAGGTGGGTGCGTGATGAAAGGCAGCAAGATAAAGCGTTCTATCTCTCAGCGCGTGGTATTCGCCGTTGTTTTCGTTCTGTTTTGTATTTACGCGATAACGCTCATTTACCCGTATATATTCGCGTTTAACGCTGCACTAAAGGAAAGCGGAAGGGTGTTTACGCGTGATATGGTGAGCTTGGCAAAGCCTGCAAGATGGAAAAATTTTGTAGACGTGTTCGGCGAATTTGTCGTAAGCGATAGCGGATACTTCAAAATGACCTGGAATTCCGTTTGGTATTCCTTTGGTGGCACGATGGTTAAGCTTATAACGGTAACGCTGTCGTCCTACGTAGTGTGCAAGTACAGATTTAAGGGAAGAAACCTTATTTACAACACTCTTATTTTTACAATGGTGTTGCCCATAGTGGGCTCCGGCCCTGCAATGTATAAGCTGCTTTCGGATATTAACTTCATAGAATCGCCCATGATGATATTTACCTTCGCGGGCGGTCTTATGGATTTGATGCTGTTTGCTTACTTTAAGAGTATTCCGTGGGAATATGCAGAAGCCGCCTTTATAGACGGAGCGGGGCACTTTAAGGTATTTTATAAGATCATGCTTCCTCAAGCGATGCCGGCAATATCCGTTATATTTATCATGACGGTTGTTTCGTGCTGGAACGATTACAGCGCGCCCATACTTTATATGAACGAAAAATATCCCACGCTCGCATCGGGGCTTTATTCCTTCCACGAGCGTATAAGATATTCTCACAAGCACCCCATATTCTTTGCAGGGGCGTTGTTTGCAATACTGCCGCCGCTTGCAATATTTATAGCCTTCCAAAACTCTATCATGGATAAGGTTTTCTTGGGCGGATTAAAAGGTTAAAGGAGAAAAATTATGAAGAGAATTGTTGCACTTATCATTGCTTTTGTCAGCATTTTTTGCTTTGCATCCTGCAACAAAAACAAGGGCAACGGCAAAACGGAGTTGACGGTAAGCGTTTTTAACGGCGGTTATGACGTTCAGTGGATAAACGCCCTTAAGGAGCGCTTTGAGGAACAAAACGAGGGCGTTACCGTGAAGGTTGTTGAGGCTATAGGCAATACCGGACGTCAGCGTCAGGTAACTGAGCTCAGATCCGGTGCATCCAAAACGGATATTTATTTTTGCAGCAACGATATTTTTACGTTAACGAGCAATGCAAAGCTTGAGGTTGACGGCGTGAAATACGATTCCTTTGTTGCCGATCTCACCGACGTTTACGAGTATGCCGTAACCGGTGGAACGGTTGCAGACGTTATGACAGACAGCTTCGAGGAGTTTTATAATTATAACGGAAAATATTATGCTCTTCCTTGGTCAAGTGCGGCGCAGGGGCTTGCATATCACGAAAAAATGCTCAATGAAAACGGATGGAGCGTTCCCGGTACCACAAACGAGCTTATTGCCCTCGCAAAGAGCATAAAGAGCAAGGGCTTGACCAACGAATACGGCGAAACCGTTTACCCCTTCTCCTATTGCTTGGAGGACGAATACTGGAATTTAATGTTCTATCCTTGGATAGCGCAATATGCGGGGCTGAAGGGATGGAACGATTACTGGGCAGGCAAGGACGCAGAGGGCAACGTTAACAACGTAAATATGTTAGATTTCATCGGTATCAAGAAGGCGCTTATCGTAATGGATACTTTGCTTAAGGAGTCTAACGGCTTCCAGCATCCGTCAAGCAAATCCAAGGACTTTACCTCCATGCAGTACCGCTTCCTGGACGGTGAGTCCGTAATGGTGCCTAACGGCGATTGGCTTATAAACGAGATGAAGGAAGGATATTCCGAGCAGGAAATAGCCAACCTTGACGTTAAGCTTATGAAAACTCCCGTTATATCCTCTATTTCGGAAAATCTTTCCTATTACAACGAGGATAAGCCCTTTGATGAGCTAACGCAGGCAGAGCAGGCGGAGTACGACGCGATTCTCTCCCAGATAGTAAAGGACGTTGATGCGGGTAAGCAGTCGTCCGACGTATGCTCCGAGGCGGACTTTGAAAGGGTTAAGGAAGCGAGGATGATGATCCCCTCTGAGGGCAACGTTCATCTTGCCGTAGTACCCTCTTACTGTGATCAGGCAGACCTTGCAAAGAGCTTTTTAAAGCTTATGTATTCGGAAGAGGGTGCAAAGATCTTTGCGAGAGAAACTCTGGGCTGCAGGTTACCCATGAAGTATAGCTTTACAACCGAAAGTGACGGAGTATTTTCAAACAGCGTTAATTCGGTAAGCGACGGTGCAACGTGGATATTCAAATATAATTACAAAACCGAGCTTTTCACTAAATACGGTTTGAGAATCCTTGCGCCTAACGTTAGCAACTTCGTTCAGCTTATGTCGGCATCTAACAGCAATGATTATAAGGGAGCTTATTCTATATACAACGAGAGTAAAACCTATTTTGAAAACAGATGGGAAGAAATGGTTAAATAAGGTGTTTAAATGAGGAGAATTATTTGTTTTATTATGATGGTTATAACGTGCCTATCGCTTGCAGCATGCAGCGGCAGTAATGTGGAAAAGGTTGAGGAAAAGGCGCTAAATGCCATAGCCGGATATTCTTCGGGTAAGGAGTTTATGATAAAGGGCTGGCTTATGCCAAACACCAACACCTACGAGAGCTACAAGCTTGTAAAGGAGCTTGGAATAACCCACGTAATGATTGATGACGGCACAGGCGTGGCGTTTGGGACTGAGCAGTTTGAGAACGTTATGGGCTATATGCACGAGCTCGGCGTGAACGGGGTGTTTACCCTTGGAAATGCAGATAGGGAAGCCTCTCCGTATGACGGCATGGATCAGGATTTTAGGCGATATCCTGCGATAAAGGGCATTAATTATTTTGATGAGCCCCGTGGAAGCGAGCAAAACAGGCAAATAAGCGAAATGATATCCGCTCATGAAAAAAAGTATGGCAACGAGTTGTTTGCGTACACGAATCTATTCCCTTATTCAGTTTACAATGAGGGATACGATGACTACGTTAAGAATTTCTGCGACGAGGTTATAGCAAAAATAAACGGAAGAAAAATACTCGCAATGGACGTATATCCCTATTATTCGGGAGATAAGCTTATTGAGAGCACTTGGCTTGCCGGCCTTGAAACGATAGGTAAGCACGCAAGGGACTACGGCGCAGAGATGCAGATATGGATACAGAGCATGGAGAATCTTTCTTTGGGCAACAACTCCTTAAGAAAGCCCATAAGAGAGGAGTATGCACATCAGATATATTCCGCACTCGCGTTTGGAGCAAAGGGCTACGGCTACTTTACGCTTGGCTCCGGCCTTGCAGCGGGCTGGGGAGAGGCCCTTATAAAGAGGGACGGAACGGCAAGCGAATCTTACTGGTGGGCAAAGGATATAAACGAGGAGGTTTGCAGCTTCCAGGATATATATTTGTCCTTTAATTACGAGAAGACTCTTGCTGTAGACGGTGACGAGGCTGAAAACCAGTGCATTAATTTCCTTTATATGGATAAGCGCCCCACCCTCGATAAGGTAAGCAATATTTCGGCAGCAGAGGACGCTCTTATCGGTCAGTTTGATAACGGCGGCCAAAAGGCTTATATAATAACGAACTTCGCCGAGCCCATGCTTGGCAAGAAAAACACCGTTAAAATGACGTTTGAAAACGCTAACGCAGTTGTCGTTTATGCTGACGGACAGCGCAACGTTTACCGCCTTATTGATGGTAAGGCTGTTTTCAACCTCAACATCGGTGAAGGTGTTTTTGCTATTCCGTTGAACGTATAAGGAGGGGCTATGAAAAGAATTTGTTTATTTGTGCTTGGCTTTGTGTTTTGCCTGTCGCTTGCCTTATTTGGCGGATGCAATAAGGGAAGCGGGCTTTATCTTAAGCTGGATAGCCAAACGGAAACCATTTCCGGCGGAAGCTTTGAGCTTACCTACCCCGTGCTGATGGATGAGGCCGGAAACGCCGTTTTAAGCTACGAAGTTTCAGTTATTAGCATTGTTGATGAGGCAGGAAATAACGTTTCTGCAAACGATGGGCTTGTGGATTTTTCCAAGCAGGGAGATTACAGAGTAACCTACGGCGTAAAGGATATGCCCAAGGTAAAGACTGTTGAAAAGGTTTTTAAAGTGGTTGACAGTACTCCGCCCGAAATAAGAGCCTTTGATTATCCCGAGGCTGTTACGGCAGGGAGAAAGTATGCTTTCCCGGAGCTTAAGCTTTACGATGCCGCAGGCGTCAACGAGCAAAAGACCAAGATAGAGGTAATAGATAAATACAACAACACCGTGCAGTCCGATTCCAAGGGCTTCACCGTTCCAAAGGCCGGCGATTATAGGTTCAGGATCAAAACAGAGGACGTAAACGGTGTGTCTAAAACGTATTACTATTCCTTCAAGGCGTATAAAGTAGAAAATCCCGCCAACAATAAAATTGCTTATCTGGATGAGGGTTTCGGTCAGGTGCAGCTTGCAACGGGCCGCGAAAAGGGAAAGAACGACGAGAGATACACACTTTCCTACACTACCGAAAGGGCTTACGGTAGCGAGAAAGGCAGTACCGTTGTAACTATCAACGAGAACCCCACCAACGTATACCTTCGCCTCATTGCCCCCCATATAAAAAACGTTAAGGAATATTCAAAGCTCACCTTTAGGGTGTACGTAGAGCTTCCGTTTGAAGAGAACAAAGCCGTTCTTGGCGGTGCGCACGCAAACTATGTGAGCATAGATGTAAACAGGTGGGTTGAAATAAACATATCTACGGCTGCGCTTAACGAAAACGGCTCGGTTCTAAACGGTCTTACGGGTGAGCGCGTTGTTGCAGAGGATATAACGAACCTTACGGTATGGTTTTTCAGATGGTCTAATCCTGCGTTCGGCGGCGTGGAGGATAAGGAGGGCTTCCCTGCGGGGACAAAAATATATCTTTCCTCTATCGTTGCAAAGGAAAAGGATCCGTCCGTTATATATGAATTTACTCCCGATGTTGGCGATCACGGAGCAAAGGCTGTAAACAAGAAGACTGGCATTCCCGTTAATTCGTACGGAGGAAACTCTGAGCACGGCTCGTTCGTGGGGCTTGGCAAGGACGGAAACAGCGTGAGGTTCTATTTGCAAAATGCTGATCAAAGCGAGGATGAGTATATTATCTCGCTGCCCGTTATAGACTTTAAGAAATACGGCACAGTTACGGCGACCTTCACCTCAAACAACTGCAAGAGAATGGGTATAAGTGCGGAGGAAAGTATAAATACTTCCGTGCCTCAAAGTATAACCGTACGCTTCGTATACGACGAAGCTGAGGACTGCTTGAACGTTACCTTTACAAGCGGCAATAACAGCAAAACGGTAAAGATTGTAGATCAGGATGTTATCAGCGGATACTCTCAATTTGAGATCTATGCAGTTGGCATGGCTTATACTGAAATATATCTTGAACCGATAAGGATAGCTTAAATTTATGGAACCAAAATTTTCAAGCTGGATTTCAAACGAAAAAAATAACAAGGTAAACGAAAAGTACGGCGCACCTGCGCCGTACTTTCGCAAACTTTTCAGCGCAAAAAACGTTAGTCGCGCCACCCTTTACATCACGGCAAAGGGTGTGTTTAAGGTGTTCTTAAACGGCAAAGAGCTTTGTGAGGACAGGCTACAGCCCGAGTGGACGGATTATTCGAAGTCGCTCAACTTTGTGCGTTACGATATAACGGATAAAATCGAGGGGCAGAATTGTATAGGCGTAGTGCTTGGCAACGGCTGGTATTGCGGAACGGTTGGACTTTTAAACGTCCGCGCAAATTATGCTTCCTCCCCATCGTTTTCGGCAGAGATTCATCTTGAAAAAGAAGACGGCGTGGAGGTAATCTGCACTGATCAAAGCTGGAAAACGGCCACGGGAAAGATCGTCTACAACGATCTGCTTCACGGGGAATATCATGACTTTAACCGCGATTTAGGGGACTTTTCAAGTGTTTCATACGAGGATGCTCTCTTTTATCCATCCGTTTGCAGCCCTGCGTATGATAAAAGCATCAGAGAGCATACTGCCGAAAAAATAACCTTGATGGAGCAATTTGAGGGCAAGAGGATAGTGTCCTCTTCAGAGTTCGATATTTACGATTTCGGTCAGAATTTTGCCGGTATACCCGTAATTAAGGTGCGGGGTGAGCGCGGCAGTAAAATTCGCCTGCGCTTTGGCGAGATGCTGGATGGAGAAACGCTATATACGGCAAACCTCAGGGAGGCTGAAGCAACCGACTATATGGTGTTGAGCGGCGGGGACGACGTTTTCGAGCCGCTGTTTACCTTTCATGGATTTAGGTATATGGAAGTTACCGTTATCCATGGAAAATGTGAGATTTACGGGGTTTTTGCCCGTGCGATTTATTCAAAACTGGAAAGATGCGGACACTTTGAGTGTGATAATCCGCTTGTAAATAAAATTTATGAGAACGTGCTTTGGAGTCAAAAGAGCAACTCCATAGGTATTCCTACGGACTGCCCTCAACGAGATGAGAGGCTGGGGTGGACGGGTGACGTTCAGATTTTTTGCGAAACCGCAATGCTCAATGCAAACTGCAAGGGCTTTTATGAAAATTATCTTTACTGCATAAGAGAGGGGCAGAGGGAAAACGGCGCGATCCCTGTGGTTATCCCGGACGTTCACGCCCCGTGGTGCGAGCCGTATACGGGCGTTACCGGGTGGAGTGACGTGTGCATCCTTCTTCCTTACCGCCACTATATGCATTACGGCGATGCTTCCGTTTTGCGGGATTGCTTTGAAATGGGCGAGAGGTATTTGAGCTATTGCGCTGCAGAGTGGAACGATTATATCATGCCCGACAGGGGTTTTGGTGACTGGCTTTCAATTGACGACGATACCGATAAGAGTGTTTTGGCAACCGCATTTACCGCATACTCATACGGGGTTTTTGCTGAAATCTGCAGGATATTAGGAAACGGCAAGGAAGAGCATTACCGCCGTATATCGCGCAAAATCAAGCAAAAATACATTGAAAAATTTGTGGATGAGGACGGCAAGATTCTATCCGATACGCAAACGGTATATCTTACGGCGTATGCATTTGGTATACTCGGAGGGGAGATATTGCCGCATCTGATTCGCACGCTTGAGCGCAAGAATTACAGGCTTTCAACGGGCTTTATCGGCGTCAGGTATTTGCTCCCCGTGCTGGCGGAGCTTGGCAGAGCAGATCTCGCTTATGAGCTTTTATGCTCAACGGAGTACCCATCGTGGGGTTACACCGTAAAAAACGGCGCCACAACCATTTGGGAGAGGTGGAACAGCTATTCGCACACAGAGGGCTTTGGCGATATAGGCATGAATTCCTTCAATCACTATTCGCTCGGCAGCTGTGTGGAGTGGCTTTATAAATTTGTTCTCGGTATTAATTACAGCGCGGATGAGCCGGCTTACAAAAAGGTGGAGCTAAAGCCATATTTTTGTTATGACGGAAAAATCAAAAACGCGAAGGGCAAGCTTCAAACGCAACATGGTGAGATAGGTGTTGAGTGGAGTGCGGAAGGAGATAACGTGCTGTACGTTGCGGATATTCCGCAAGGCGTTTGTGCAATCTTCACGTTTAACAACGCAGCGGTGGAAAGCTATCGCGTTGAGGGGCAAAGACATATTTACAAACTTAAGAGGAACTAAAGGTGAAAAGGCTTGAGCTTAACAATTTTATTCTAACGGACGGCGAGCATACGTTAAATTCCACCGTGCCGGGCGATATTTCTGCGGATCTTTTGGCTGCGGGAATAATTCCCGACCCGTTCTTTTCTGATAATTTTAAATCGCTTGGCTGGATACACGAGCGAGACTGGACGTATACAGCCGAGTTTTCAGGCGAAGGGCTTGACGGGGAAATTGCCGAGCTGATTCTTGAAGGGGTGGACGTTTTTTCCGAGGTGTATTTGAACGGGGAGCTTTTAGGTAGCACGGACAACGCATTTAAAAAATTCACGTTTGATATAAGCGGAAAAATCAACGGCGAAAAAAACGTTTTGCAGATCAAAATGCTTTCAACCTATAGAGAAATAGAAGGGATTGAAGATCCCGGTGTTTCGGGGCTGTTTAACGAAAAGCGCTTTAAGGTGAGAAAGATGCAGTGCTCCTTCGGGTGGGACTGGGGCCCGAATTTTATCGGCTTTGGCTTAAACGGCAGAGTGATAATAGAAAGCAAAAACAAGCCGTTTTTGCGCGATATAGGCGTTGAATGCGATATATGTGGCGACGTTGCCTTTACTGTCTTTGTGGAGGCTGACCGCGAGTATACGTTAAAAATAAATACGGATGGCACCGTAACAGAGCACAGCTTTTGTGGCGGCGAGGCGAATATTATGCGTAGGGTAGAAGCGCCCCTGCTATGGTACCCTAACGGCTACGGCGATCCTAATTTATACGCGTACTCGGTGGAGCTGTTTGTTGACGGTGAGCGCACGGATAAAAAGAGCGGTGTGTTTGGGTTCAGAAAAATCGAAACCGTTCAGAAGGAGAAAGGTGACGGTCGCGTTAGCTTTGGCTTTAAGGTTAACGGCAAGGAGATTTTTGCAAAGGGCAGCAACTTTGTGCCTGTAACCACACTCAGCGGCACGGCAAGCGAGGAAGAATACGCGCTGCTTTTATCTGCAGCAAAGCAGGCCGGCTACAATATGATACGCGTCTGGGGTGGCGGTATTTACGAAAAGGAAATTTTCTACTCGCTTTGCGATAGACTTGGCATAATCGTTTGGCAGGATTTCATGCTCTCGTGCAGCGAGGTGAGCGCCGGCGAGGCGTTCAGAAGGCAAATAATGGAAGAGGCGGTTTATCAAACCAAGCGCCTGAACACGCATCCGTCTGTTTGTATTTGGTGCGGCGGCAACGAAATGTGGTGCGGCGGCGAGGAAAAAGAGAGGCTGCTTAAAAGAGATTTGCTTGAAATTTGTGAGAAATACGCACCTTCTTGTATTTATTTGTATAATTCACCGTTCTCTATAGAAGGGGATATTTGGGATAAAAGCACCGGAGATAATCACGTTAGCTGCTTTGAGCAAGCGCTTGAGGAAGACAACGTGAAGGGCTTTAGGGATTACATATATAAAAACCGTAGCAACTTTTATACCGAGTGCACCATACTCGGCTCGTGTAGAATACGCTCGCTTAAAAGGTTTTTGCCGAGCGATAAGCTTTGGCCCACCAACGAGCTTTGGGATGAGCATTTTGTAACCAATCCTTACGGGCGCAATCCTCAGGAAACCTTCGTCATAAAGGAAAAGAGGCTTGGAGAAGCGCTCTACGGCGACGTGTCGTCGATAGAAAGCTTCGTTAAAAAATCGCAGCTTGCACAGGCGGACTTTTTGCGTGCGGAAGTTGATTTTGCGCGCGGCAACGGCGGAGAGGTAACAGGTCATCTCAACTGGATGTATAACGATATCTGGGGGTGCGGAACCTGGTCGCTTATCGATAAGTATTTTGAAAGAAAACCCGCCTATTTCGCACAAAAACGGGCGTTTTTACCTTTTGTTCTCAATCTGTCGAGAGAGGAGGAGGGGTATTTTGCAAACATCGTAAACGATACGGATGAGTCGTTTAGCGGTGAACTGAAGGCAGAGGCCAAGTCCTTTGACGGCACGGTGGTAAAGGTATTTACCAAGAGCGTTGAGGTTTTACCTCGCGCTGTTTTAAAGGTGCTTTTGCCTGACGGTATGAGAGGGGCTGACTACTTGCTTTTGAAGGCAGGAGAGCATAAGGCTATCTATTTGCCGGACGATCAATCGACGCTCACGTTTGAGAGCGATCTTACCGTTAAAAGGGAGCGTGTAAACGAAAACTGCATACGCGTAAAGATAAAAGCAAATAGCTTTGCTCGGTGTGTGTTTGTGGACATCCCCGGCATAGTTGCCGATATAACCGATAACTATTTTGACATGGAAAAGGGAGATGAGCGCAATATAACAGTAAGCTCTTTAAGCGAGCTTTCGAGGTCGGACGTGTCGGTTAAGACGTATGCAGACGTTTGGGAGGATTAAGCGTGAAAAAGGGCACTTATTGCGTAATGATAGACTGTTCTCGCAACGGCGTTATGAACGTGGGCGCGCTCAAGCGGTTTATAAAAATCATTGCGGATATGGGGTATAACGCTCTCATGCTGTACACTGAGGACGTGTACGAGGTTGAAGGAGAGGAATACTTTGGGCTTTTCAGAGGTCGTTACACCTCGGAAGAAATTGCAGAGATTGATGATTTTGCCGCTGCCTGCGGAGTGGAGCTTATTCCCTGCATACAAACGCTGGCGCACCTCGATACGCTTTTGCGTTGGCATGCATACGAGGACGTGCGTGACTGTGACGACTGCCTTTTGGTGGACGAGGATAAAACCTACGGGCTGATCGAAAGGATGATATGCTCGGTGTCAAAGCACTTCAAATCAAAAAGGCTGCATCTTGGGTTAGACGAGGCGTATTCCGTTGGCAAGGGTAAATATTTTGAAAGGCACGGGCAAGAAAAGCAGGAAGAGCTTTTTGCAAGGCATTGTGAAAAAGTGGCTCAAATCGCACAAAAACACGGGTTTTTGCCGATAATATGGGGCGATATTGCCGTGAATTGCGATGTGAATATCAACGGGTGTACCGTCTGCTGGGACTATTATACCGAGGACGCCGTGACCTTTGAGGAAAAGCTTTTAAGGTATAAGGGCAAAGACGGCGGTGTGTGGTATGCCGGCGGAATAATTACTTGGCTTGGCTATGCGCCGTACAACAGGTTCTCGTCCGGCGTTATTGATACGCACGTATCCGTTTGTAAAAAGCATGGCGTTGATAATTTTATCGTTACCCTATGGGGTGACGACGGAAAGGAGTGCTCGTACTTCTCTGCACTTCCCGCGCTGTTCTCGGCGATAAAGAGCTGGAAGGGAGAGGTGGTTGAGGAATGCAAGCCGGAATTTGAAAGCATAACGGGGGTAGCGTATGACGATATGCTCTTGCTTGATTGCGTCAACGACGTAGGCGAGGATATCAAGTGGCAAAACCCAAACAAATATTTGCTTTATCAAGACGTGCTTCTCGGCATTTATGACTCTACCGTAGATAAAAGTATCTATCCGCGGCAATTTGCACAAACAGCACAGATGCTTGATTCCTGCGTGAAAAACGGGGTTTTTTCCTATTTGTTTGAAGCTGCATCGGCTCTTTGCCGAGTTTTGGAGATCAAAAGCGTTATAGGGATCAAAACAAGAGAAGCGTATAGAAAAGGCAGCAGGGACGAGCTTAAGCGGTTTTTGGTTGAGTACGGCGAGCTAAAAAAGCGAATTGAAAAATTCTATTGTTTGTTTAAGAGCTTGTGGTATAATGAGAATAAGGGCGTGGGCTTTGAGGTGATAGATATCCGTCTTGGCGGATTGCTTGCAAGGGTTTCGCACGCGAGCGAGCTTATAAGTGATTTCGTTGAGGGGAAGATTGCCAAGGTGGATGAGCTTGAGGAAAAGAGCGCTGTTTATTATAGCAGCGAGTTTATCGGCAAGGCAGTTTACGCTCCGAAATACAGGGATATAGTTACCGCAAACAGATTGTAGTAGGGAGGTTAAAAATGTTTGTTAATCCTTTATCTAAAGACAACTTTTCCGATCCGTTTATAACCTACGATGAGGTTACGGGCTATTACTATTTTTTGGCGTCCTGTCAGAGCAATCAAATGGTCATCTACCGCTCTAAAGAGATAGGGCATATACTCAAAACGGGCGAGTGTAAAATCGTCTACGAGTGCGGCAAAGGCGGCGTTTTTGGCCCTATGTGGGCGCCTGAAATGTATAAGATAGGTGATAGGTGGTATATCTACACAAGCTGCAGAAGAGTGTGGGATGATAACATGTTTGCGGAAATTAAGGTTCCGCTTATATTAAAATCCAAAACAGCGGATCCTTTTGACGGATTTGAGTTTGGCGCCAAGCCTGATGAGAGCATCTTTGCAATCGATCCGTCCTGCACTATCGTAAACGGAAAGCAATATATTTGCTATTCGCGCGTAAACGAGGAATGGGTTCAGGTTTTGGATATCAGGGAGATGTCCGATCCGCTCACCTTTACCGATAGGGTTGCCGAGATTTCACGCCCCACGCTGGAATGGGAGCTGGCAGAGGGCTATCGCGGAAACAGGGCGATAAACGAGGGTGCGTTCTTTTTAAAGAGTAAGGGCAGACTGTTTATCGTTTATTCTGCAAACGGGTGTTGGTCGGATGATTATTGCCTCGGCGTTTTGGAATATGTCGGCGGCGATATTTGCGCCTCTGATAGCTGGAAAAAGCATGAAAAACCCCTCTTTTGCAAGGGTAACGGCGTTTTCGGTGTGGGGCACGCATCCTTTTTTACCTCGCCGGACGGCACAGAGGTTTGGTGCGCATATCACTGCTTGCTGCACTCAAATCCCACGCGAGAGGAAATGGATAGGCACACCTGTATTCAGAAAATTTCCTTTGATGAAAGTGGCTATCCCGTAATGGGAGATCCCGTTGGTATAAACGTGGAGATCGCGTCCCCATCGGGCGAAAAACAATCAAGGTAAACGTGATAAAAACAATAAAAAAGGATAGCATAAACGCTATCCTTTTTTTATGGCAAGCTTTAACAGCTCTAAATCGACTCGCAAAACTGTATAAATTTCGGCGTCCACCATTCTCGGTATCCAACAATATTTGGGTGAACAGGATCTGCCATGTATCTTTCATAATCCGCT
>JAFVXM010000020.1 GCA_017501205.1 Clostridia bacterium | reverse complement strand
CGTTTCGTCTCTATCCGTCATGTAAACAACTCCTATGGGATAGCAGCGAACAAGGCTCATCTTCTCTATGGGCTGGCTGCAAAGCACGAATACGTCCAAGGGATCGTTATCGCCGGATAAGGTGTGCGGAATAAAGCCGTAGTTCATAGGATAGTGGGTGCTGGTATATAAAACTCTATCGAGAATTATAAGCCCCGTTTCCTTATCTAATTCGTACTTATTTTTGCTGCCCTGCTCTATTTCAATGCAGACTATAAAATCTTCCGGAGTGATACGTGCGGAGTCAATGTCTTTCCAAATATTCATAATTCACCTTTTAAAAAATGCGCCCTTACATCGGGCGCATTTAACTATTTATTTAAAACGTTATGCAACGTAAGAGCTGCCAACTGCCCAGCTTGCGTCCCACGCGCTCGCATCAAAGCTACCCTCAAACTGGGTTACGCTTGAGCTTAAGAAGGCGTATTCACCAACGTAAGTAACGTTGCTAAGGTCAATTAACGTGAGATTTACGGCGTTTCTGAACGCATATGCTCCGATCTGGCACTCCGCGGGTGCGAAGCTGGTTGCGGGAGCGGCAGGTGCGTATCTAACGAGAACCTTTGCGCCTTCCACCGTAGCATAAACGTTGCCGCCTTCACTGTAATAGTTGCCGGTTACGGTCATGCTCGCAAGAGCGGTACAGCCGTTTACAGCAGAGGGATCAAACTCAACGAGGCCGTTTATTACAAGAGCTTTTACAGACGCACAATTTGCAAAAGCATACGCAGAAACGTAAACCTCCTCTGCCTCAAGCTCAACAGCCTCAAATCCTGCATTTTTGAACGCATAGCTTGCAACGGTAAGCTTTTCAACGGGAGCCTTGAAATTGATCTCCTTAAGGCCTATGCAGTTTTCAAAAGCATTTGCGCCAACGGTTACGGCAGATGCGTTAAAATCCACCGAACGGAGATTCTTAAGCCCTGCAAACGCGCCGACTCCTATCTCAAACGCTGCCTGCTGCCTTACGACTACGTCTGTTAAAGCAAAGCAGTTTTCACCCGAGAAGCCGCCTTCCTTAACAGCGGTTACGGGCTTACCCTCATACTCGGCAGGAATAAACACCGTTTTTGGAAGCTCCAACTCGGATGCTGCTACAACGTAAGAGTCAGTAGCTTCAACGTACTCAAAGGTAAAATACTTTTCGTCCGTCGATTTAGTGGTTTCGCAAGCGGATACCGCGAAGGAAGCGAGCAACACGGCAATTATTATCGCCATCGAACTCATAATCTTTTTCATAAATCAAACACCTTTTAATGTTTTATTTACTATAATTATATATTTAAACTGTAATTTTGTCAACGGTTTTTCGGTTTTTGGGGCAAACAAAATATTTTGCCGCCGCCTCAAGCCTCTTCCACTACTCTCTTTCAGTTTTATATAACCCGCAAAAAAATACGCCGCATCGAGATACGATACGGCGTTAATTTTTAAAATGTGCCCTTTTTCGCACATTAAACGGCTTTTTTGAGAATTTGAACGGGCTTACTTTCACCGCGAACAACTGCAGCATCTACAACAACGCGCTCTATATCAGTCCTCGAGGGGACCTCATACATCACGTCCGTAATAACGCCTTCAAGGATAGTTCTGAGCCCTCTCGCGCCCGTTTTAAGATCAAGAGCCTTCTTTGCAACCTCTTCAACGGCATCGTCAGTTATATCAAGACTGACGTTATCCATCTCAAAAAGTCGCTGATATTGCTTGACAAGTGCGTTTTTGGGCTCCTTCATTATTCTGCAAAGCGCAGGCGCATCGAGCCCGTGTAAGCTTACGGTTACGGGTATTCTTCCTACGAACTCGGGGATAAGCCCATACTTGGTAAGATCCTGCGGCTGGATGTCCGCAATATACCCGTCGCCTGCCTCACCCGACTTTTTCTTTTCGGAGAGAAAGCCGATGTGGCTGGTTTCCTTTCTCTTTTCAATTATGCCCTCAAGCCCAACGAACGCGCCACCGCAAATAAAGAGGATGTTCGTGGTGTTTATCCTGAGGCATTCTTGCTGGGGATGCTTTCTTCCACCCTGCGGGGGTACGGACGCATCGGTGCTTTCAATAATCTTCAAAAGAGCCTGCTGAACGCCCTCGCCGGATACGTCCCTCGTGATAGAAACGTTTTCGCTCTTCCTTGCAATTTTATCTATCTCGTCAATGTAGATAATGCCGCGCTCTGCCCTCTCGATATTGTAATCTGCGTTCTGAATAAGCTTCAGAAGGATGTTCTCAACGTCCTCGCCAACGTAGCCCGCCTCGGTGAGGGTGGTTGCATCGGCAACGGCAAAGGGAACGTCTAAAATTTTAGCAAGCGTTCTCGCAAGCAAGGTCTTGCCACAACCGGTGGGACCGAGCATCAATATATTGCTCTTTTCAATTTCAACGTCGTCCTTGCCCTTTTTGAAGTTGATGCGCTTATAGTGATTGTAAACGGCCACGGAGAGAACCTTTTTTGCCTCATCCTGACCGATTATATATTTATCAAGCTCTGCCTTAATCTGTTCGGGCTTAAGCAGGGGCTTTTGGTCTTTACCACTACTCTTCTTGCCCATATCTTCAAGTAGCCCGTGGCATATTTCCACACAGCTATCGCAGATATACAGCCCCTCCGGGCCTGCGATAAGGCGCTGAACCTTGTCCTCCTCCTTATTGCAGAAGGAGCAGCATTTCTTGTTGTTTTCCATATTCCTCCGATATTATTTCTTTGTAATGATTCTGTCAATGATGCCGTAGCTTAATGCTTCCTGTGCGGAGAGGTAATTATCTCTATCCGTATCGCGCTCTATCTCAGCAACGGTCCTGCCGGTATTTGAAGCGAGTATGTCGTTCATCCTGCTGCGAATCTTAAGAATATGCTCTGCCTGAATCTTTATGTCGCTTGCCTGCCCCTGCGCGCCGCCGAGAGGCTGGTGAATCATGATCTCGCTGTTAGGCAGTGAATAGCGCTTGCCCTTTGCCCCGCTTGAGAGGAGAAAAGCGCCCATGCTTGCCGCCATGCCGATACAAATGGTGCATACGTCGCAGGAGATAAAGTTCATGGTATCGTAAATTGCCATGCCCGCGGTTACGCTTCCGCCGGGGCTATTGATATAGAGGGAAATTTCCTTTCCCGGATCCTTATTTTCAAGATATACAAGCTGAGCCACCACGGTGTTTGCAACCGCATCGTTGATCTCGCCGGTGAGGAAAATAATTCTGTCCTCTAACAGCCTTGAGTATATGTCATACGCGCGCTCACCGCGATTTGTTTGCTCTATAACGCTGGGAATAAGTGCCATTTTTTACTCCTTTTTTTAATGTTTTAAAGGGACTGCAACGGCAATTTTTGCCAAATAACCCGCGATAAAGGGGGCTTTTGCAATACAAACAGCCACAGTCTTAAAAAGAGAGGCGGGATATAGCTCTTCCGTTATTCCCGCCCGTGTAGATCAATAATTATTTAATTTCGTTGTTCTTCTTAAGAAAGTCGAAGAGGTTTTTGATGATTATGCTATCCTTAAGATAATCCTTCTGACGGGGGTTCATGTTGGTCTTGAACTCCTCAAACTCCTTCTTGCTCTGCTCTGCAAGCTCCTTAATTCTCGCGTCAAGCTCCTCGTCGGTGCAGGTGATCTTCTCGGTTTCGATGATCTTATCGATAACGAGCTGATACTTGGTGTTTACCTCTGCCTGCGCGCGGTAGTTGTTGCGGAACTCTTCCATGGTGGAGCCGATGTACTTGATGTAATCATCAAGCTTCATGCCCTGGTACATAAGCCTGTACTCAATGTCCTGCATGATAGAGTCGATCTGCCTTTCAACGAGAACCTCGGGGATCTCAACCTCTGCAGTATCGGAAACAGCCTTTAAGAGCTTATCCTCTACCTCAGCCTCAGCCTTTGCAGCAGCGTCCTTCTCAAGCCTCTCGCGGGTTTCGGTCTTGTAAGACTCAACGCTCTCTGCTCCTACTGCGTCCTTAATGAACTCATCATCAACGGTGGGGAGCTCCTTAACCTTGATCTCGTGAAGCTTAACTGCAAACACAGCGTCCTTACCCTTAAGCTCGGTTGCGTGGTAATCATCGGGGAACTTAACGTTAATGTCCTTCTCCTCGCCGATGTTCATGCCAACGATCTGGTCCTCAAAGCCGGGGATGAACGAGCCGCTGCCGAGAACGAGGTTCTGCTTTTCAGCCGTGCCGCCGGGGAACTTAACACCGTCTACACTGCCGCTGTAATCAATAACGGTGGTGTCACCATTCTGTGCGGGACGATCGGTAACGTCAACGAGGCGGGAATTACGCTCCTGAAGCTTCTTGAGCTCGTTCTCAACGTCCTCATCGGTTACATTATACTCAACCTTCTCGATCTTTATACCCGTGTAAGCGCCAATCTTTACCTCGGGCTTAACGGGAACGATTGCGATCATGGTGATGCCGTTTTCGTCGATCTTCTCAACGTCGATATCAGGGCGGTCGATAGCCTTGATCTCGGTTTCCTTATCGAGAATATCAAAATAGTATTTGGGGAAAGCCTCGTTGATTGCATCCTCAAAGAAGATGCCGGGGCCGTAGGTCTTTTCCAAAATTGACTTGGGAACGTGGCCCTTTCTGAAGCCCTGAAGTGAATATTTACCCTTGGTCTTGTTGTAAGCTTCGGTATTAGCTGCTTCCCACTCGGTCTTATCGAGGGTGATGTAAATCTTTACGGTGCTCTTTTCACCTTTTTCAACTTTGTAGTT
>JAFVXM010000019.1 GCA_017501205.1 Clostridia bacterium | reverse complement strand
TGGATTGCGGAGGCAGAGAGAAGAGGCCTTCTTAACGCGAAGAATACCGTGGATGCAATTCCCTTCCTTACCGAAGAGAAAAACGTGCGTTTATTTGAGAAATACGGGGTTTTTGCCCGTCACGAGCTACAGGCGCGCAGCGAAATTATGCTTGAGGGCTACAGCAAGACCATCCGCATAGAGGCGTTAACCACGGCGGAGATCGCAAAGAAGAGCATCTATCACGCGGTCAACGCGTGCGTATCTAAAACGTGCGCGTGCATAGCGGCAAAGAAGCAGGCACTTCCCGACGTGGATGCTTCCGTTGAGGTTGCTACAGCAACGAGGCTTTCCAAGCTCAATTCCGAAATGATGGCAGGTGTTAAGGAGCTTGAGGCACATCTTGAAAAGGCAACGGATATATCAGACGTGCTTGAGTGTGCCGTTTATTATAGGGACAAGGTTCTCACGTCCATGCAAAAGGTTCGCACAGCGGCAGACGAAATGGAAACGCTTTGCGACGCAACGCTCTGGCCGATGCCCACCTACGGCGAGCTTCTTTACAGCATTAAATAATAAATAAAATAAAAAAGCGGAGAACAGCTGTTCTCCGCTTTTTTGTGTGTTTTTGTGAGATTTATGGGGTTTTTACATCCCAAGATATAGGGAAATAAGTGCTATTGTGTTTTTAATTCCGTCAAAATGCGTTCTCTCCATACCGTGAGATGCGTGCACGCCCGTGCCGATGAGCGCGCCGGGAACGTCGTAGCCGGCTGTCCACATAGCGCCAACGTCGCTTCCGTAGAAGGGGTAGATATCCACCGCGTAGCTGATGCCGTTTGCCTTTGCAAGGTTGATAAGCTCTGTGGTTAACGCGTAGTCGTAGGGGCCGTGACTGTCCTTTGCGCAGATGGAAACGTCGTGCTCGGTGCAGTTGAGATCAGTGCCTACACAGCCCATATCAACGGCGAGCATAGAGGAGAGATTTTCGGGAACGAACGCCGCACCGTGCCCAACCTCCTCGTACATGGTAACGAGCATCTTGACCGTGTGCTTGGGCTTTAAGGACTGATCCTTCATTATCTTTAAAAGGGTGATGAAGCATGCTACGGACGCCTTGTCATCAATAAAGCGGGATTTTAAAAATCCGCTTTCCGTAACGGTGGTTTTGGGATCAATGCAGATGTAATCGCCGCTTTCAATGCCAAGCGCCCTCACGTCATCTGCCGTCTTAACGCACTCGTCAAGGCGAACGTACATATTTGCCTCGTCGCGCGCCTTGGTCTGCGCGTCGGGATAAACATGTGAGGAGGGGCTTTTACTGAGGAAAGTGCCCGTGTAGGCTTTTCCGTTCCTCGTAATAACGGTGCAGTATTCACCGTCGAGAGTGGGGAGCTGAGGTCCGCCAACCTTGGTGAAGGTAAGCTCGCCGTTTGCGCCGATGCCGCGCACCATAGCGCCAAGCGTATCGCAGTGTGCGGAAAGGCCGAGGGTTTTAGAGCCGTCCTTGCCCTCAACGGTAAGTATCGCGCATCCTTTTTTGGTAAGCTCAAAGCCTGCGCCAAGCTCATCGGCATATTCCTTTATAACACTCATAATTTCCCTGTAGTAGCCACTGGGACTGGGGGTTAAGAGAAGGCGTTTTGCAACGTCGAAGTAATAATTCTTGTATTTATCAGCGATTACCATGCGTTTGATCCTCACGTTTGCTTTTTGATATAGTATACTACAATATGAATTTGCTGTCAACCGTTTGACATTTCACCACGCTTGAAGGTATAATTATCGTATGGAAATTTTTGAAGCAAGTGTAGAACATTTTAATATAAGGGATACTCTCGATTGCGGTCAAATATTCAGATATGTGCCCGAAAACGCAGGTTATCGCATATTTTCGGGCGAGCACGTGTGTGAGGCTCACGAGTGCGACGGCAAGGTTTTTGTGCGCTGTGACAGTGCGGAGTACTTTAAGGCGTTTTTTGATCTGGGGCGTGACTATCGGGAGATTTACTCCTCTGCGATAGGCTATGGCAACGAATTTTTGTGTAAGGCAGCGGAGTGCGGAAAGGGGATCAGAATACTTAGGCAGGATACCGAGGAGATGCTCTTTTCGTTTATCGTATCACAAAACAACAATATTCCGAGGATAAAGGGCATAATAGAAAGGCTGTGCAGTGCGCTTGGTAAGAGGCGAGAGTTTTGCGGAAAAAGCTACTTCACTTTTCCAAAAGCCGCCCAAATCGCACAAAAAAGCGAGGATTTTTATAAAAGCATAGGTCTTGGATACCGCGCGGCATATCTCCCGTCTGTGGCAAATGCTCTGCTTGACGGGTTTGATATCAACTTTGCAAAATCACTTTCCACGCCGGAGCTCAAGCGCGAGCTTGTAAAGCTAAAGGGAGTGGGCCCAAAGGTTGCAGATTGCGTTGCGCTTTTCGGCTTTGGCAGGGCTGATAGCTTCCCCGTTGATACGTGGATAGAAAAAATCTATCGCGAGGATTTTAACGGCAAGCTTTCGGACAGGCGCGCCATAACCGAGTTTTTTACCGATGCGTTTGGTGAAAACTCAGGGTATTTTCAGCAGTATATGTTTCATTATAAGCGCAACGTTTTATCTTCAGATAGCGAGCAATAATCAACGAGCTAAATATATAATTTTCGTGCTTTTGCGATAAAAAGGGGAAGCACGCAAGCAAAATAAAAAAGCAAGGCAGAGCCTTGCTTTTTTTAACGCTTTATTTTAGTAAAAAGAATAATTGCAACCTGAATTGGAACGCCTACTATCAGCACCGGCCAAACGTTATATTGTATAAACTGAATACAGATGCAGGATAAGGTCGTCCATAGCAGAAATGAGTTTACAATAGCGCTGTGCTTACGGTGCCCCCATCTGCGCATGCTAAAGCACATAACGAGAAGGGATGAAGGAACTGCCCAAACAAAGCACATCCAAGCGACAATATGAGAGTTGAGGTTTATGCAAACGAAAATCGTTGCCGCTATGAACCAAACCGCCGTAATCAAAAGGGCGGTTATAGTAATTTTGTTTTCAGTATCCTTGTTCTTTTTTGTAAACTGAATCTTGTCCTCCGCAGAGCCCTCGTGCGTCAGATAATCGAGTGTAACGCCGTACATTTCAGCAAGCTCGCACAGGGTTTCAATATCCGGCATAGACTCTCCGTTCTCCCATTTTGAGATGGATTTATCCGAATAGTTTAGCTTTGCGGCAAGCTCTGCTTGCGTCATAGTGTTTAATTTTCTTAGCTCGTGAAGATTGTGAGCTACCGTCTTTTTAACGCTTTCCATGGGTAGAGTATATCATAAATAAATGTTTTTTGCAACTGATAATGCGCGAAAAAGGCGATTTTCTACTTATAGTAGAGTATTTTATAGGCTCTTTTAATGTTAGAAACCGTTTCTCTAATAATTCGATAGAGGTAGAATAACTATCTATTTACAGCGATTGAAGAAAAAATTTGTTTGTGATACCATTTTTTTGTAAAAAGGCGAGGAGGTACTCAAATGAGAATCACGGTCATTTGTGACGTTCTTGGTGAGGAAAATAACGGCACCACGATCGCGGGGATGAACCTAATAAGGAGCCTTACTGAAAAAGGACACGAGGTTAGAGTTGTGTGTCCAAACACTTTTGAAGGTGAACGTCAAGGATATTATAAGGTTGAAACCTTGAGCCTTGGATTTCTCAATAATTATCTCAAAAAAAACGGCGTAGTTCTTGCAAAGCCGGATGATAGCGTGATTCGTGCGGCAATGGATGGGGCGGATGTTGTACATCTTTTGTTGCCGTTTTCCTTGAGCAAAAGGGCTGCGCCGATAGCAAAAGAGCTCGGTATCCCGATGACCGCCGGCTTTCATTTTCAGGCAGAAAATTTTACCGCGCACCTCGGTATTCTCCGTTGCAATGCGATCAGCAATGCTATATATCGCTCGCGCTGGAAAGGTGTATTTCGCCACGTCGATTGCATACATTATCCAACGAAATTTATCAGAGACGTGTTTGAGGGGGCTATCGGCAGAAAAACCGAGGGCAGAGTTATATCAAACGGTGTGAACCGTGCCTTTAGTGAAAACGCATTGAAACGGACGGGCAGCAACGGAAAGTTCACCATAATTTGCACGGGCAGGTATAGTCGCGAAAAACGGCAGGAATTGCTGATAAAGGCGGTTTCTTTATCAAAGCACAAGGAAGAGATACGCGTGATTCTCGCAGGCGACGGGCCGAGGAAAAAGTGGCTTAACAGCCTTGCCGTAAAAGAGGGCGTAGACGTGCAGCTTAAATTCTTTAGCAGAGAGGAGCTTTTGGGTGCGTTGGCCTCATCAGATCTTTACGTTCACACCGCAGAAATTGAGATCGAGGCGATAGCTTGTCTTGAGGCAATAGCGTCGGGGCTTGTTCCCGTCATTGCAAATTCTCCTCGCTCGGCAACAAGATATTACGCCTTGGATGACAATAATCTGTTTGACCACAAAAGCGCTGGAAGCCTTGCCGAAAAGATTGATTTTTGGTTTGAGAATAAAAATAAAATTCCCCAAAACCGTGAGAAATACCGGGGATTTACCAAGGAAATTGATTACGATGTGTGTATGGGAATGATGGAAAGGATGATTATTGACACGGCAAATAAAAGAAAAACGGAAGGGGAAAAATGAAAGAAAGAGTAGTTTATTATACGGATGAGCTAAACAACGATTTTGCCGGTATGAATATGAAAAAGGTAAAGCTTAAGGAGAACTTCAAGTATCTTCACAAAAGCTTTATCTGGCACGTGATCTCGTTTGTTTTGTATAGGATCATAGCAACGCCCGTGGCATACCTTACTTGCAAGCTTTACTACGGGATAAAATACATCAACAGAAAGGCTATGAAAAGCTGTAAGGGCGGAAGGTTTTTGTATATTAACCACACAATGGTAGCAGGGGATGCATACAACCCGTCGATTGTCGCTTTCCCCCATAAAACGCACATTATCGTGGGTACAGAGGCTGTTTCTAAACGTGGATTAGACGTTATTGTGCCTATGCTTGGCGGTATTCCTCTGCCCGGCGGAATAAAGCAAACCGCAGAATTTAAAAGCGCGATTGAGTATTTAACGGTAAAGAGGGGAGATTGTGTAACCATATATCCGGAGGCGCATATCTGGAAGTATTATAACCGCATTCGCCCATTTAAGGACGTATCGTTTCGCTATCCCGCCGAGCTTATGATGCCAAGCTTTGCTGCCACCGTTGTATACAGAAAGCGCAGATTTTGTAAACGACCGCGTGCGGACGTATACGTCGACGGCCCGTTCTATCCCGATGCCACATTGCCGATAAAGGAGCGCAAAAAGAAGCTCCGCGATGAAATTTACGCAGTAATGTGCAAGCGTGCCGAGGGATCGGATTGTGAGTACATAAAGTATGTAAAGAGAGAAGCGAGTGGGCAACAAACCCCGTAAATCGCACAAAAAAGAGCCTTATTGCATAGCGTAAGGCTTTTTTGATTTTGTGTTAAGGCCGGCAAATTTACCGGCGGTAATAAAATTTTGCAAACGGGGCGCAAAAAGGTTGCAATTTTTCTCAAAATGGTATATATTATTATAGTTAAACGAGGTGTAGCGCAGTTTGGTAGCGCGCTTGGTTCGGGACCAAGAGGTCGTGAGTTCGAGTCTCGTCACCTCGACCAGAAAAAACGACAAGTTTCGACTTGTCGTTTTTTCAACGAAATTCGCCTTGCGGCGAGTGAAATTTGGCTTCGTCAAGTGAAATAGCTTCGCTGTGAAATATTTGCTTCGCAAATGTGAGGAGGCGAATTTCATTTCACATCGAACAAAGTGAGATATTTCACAATTTCCGTAAGGAAATTATTTCACATTCGGCGGGCGCCGAATATTTCACTA
>JAFVXM010000003.1 GCA_017501205.1 Clostridia bacterium | reverse complement strand
GGCTGCTGGCTACCATAGAGAATTTCAGCTATATCAGCCAATCTTTCAGCTATAACGATGTTCTTTACTGCTGCAGGTGCTGCTTCCTTGCAGTTACCGATGGTAACGTCTGCAAAGATCTCTTCAACCATCTCAATGATGTTGCCTACCCAGCTGTCTCTGTTAAGCTTCTGACCTGCTGCGCCCTCAACGATGGTGATTACAGCCTCGGTCATTGCTACGAACGAGCCCTTGCCGTTGAATCTCAAGCCGTCCTTGAACGCTCTGTCTGCAACGATCTCCTTAGCGAGATCTGCGCTACCCTCTGCTATCTTATCGTTTACTGCAGGTATTGCCTTTGCAATAGCCTCAACAGAGTTAAGCGCGTTATGTGCGGTAATCTCGGTGCTTGCTTTTACAAACTGTCTGAGCGTGGTTTCACCGTAAAGTACTGCTATCTGGTTTTCAACCTCATCGCCTACTGCGCCGGTCTCTACGATAGCTTCTACTACGTTATGTATGTATTCTGCAGTCGTTGCTACCTTTGCCTCGCCGATAAGCTTTGCTTCCCATACGGGTGCATCGTTTACGATATAGTCTACAAGTACTATTGCCTCGGTAAGTGCATTCTCCCACTTGCTTTCCGGCATTATTATACCTATAATGTCGCGCGCAAGGGTGGTTGCCGCTACTGCGTTCATCACAGCAAGCTCATGCTCTTCTACCGTGGTGTTTTCTACGAATACGAAGCCGGATACTGCCGTGAGGATTCCGCATACCTTTTCTGCTACTTCTTCAGGCAAGCTTACCTCGAGGATCGCCTCAAAGCCGAATACTACCTCTTCGGTGATCTCCTTCTGCTTGAACTCGTTCCAGATGTTTGCAGGTACGAACTTCTTTTCTTCGTTTACGAGAACTGCCGCTCCGATCATGTCGGATACGAAGTTCTTGCTCTCTACGTATACGCCGTTCTCTACTACCTCGGGTACGAAGATGCTGAGCATATCGTCCGTGAGCGTCAATACGTCGTCTACTGCTATTACCTTAAGCTCGGGTGCGCCTACCGTCGTATTGTCTACGAGGATAAGGTCTGCTACGCCAAGTACTACGTCCATTACGATCGCGGGATCTTCTACTACCTCAAGAAGTACGTCGTAGAGGTTTGCTATTACCTCTTCCTTAATCTCGCGCTGCTTGAACTCCGTCCAGATGTTTGCAGGTACAAACTTGGGCTCTGCAGTTACTAGCACTGCTTCGCCGATGAGGCTTGCTACGTATGCGCTTGCCGCATCGTATATTCCGTTGTTGGAGATTGCGGGGATAAACAGATCGGATACTCCGTCTACTACCTCTATTACCTCGCCTACGGTTACCTCGTTGAACTCTACCTTCGTAAGCAGGCTTTCAACGTTGATTACCGTGCCTACTACCAGCTCGGTTGCCTCTTCTATATCTGCTGCAAGTTCTTCCTTAAGTGCGCCTTCCTCTACTACTATGCCCATTACGTCGAATACGAAGTCGATCGCATCCTGTACGGTATGGTCACTGTAATCGTAGATTTCGCTGAACTTCTCTTCGCCCTCTGCAAGATTCAACAGCTGTGAAAGCTTAACGTTGAATATGTCAGACATGATATGGTCGATTGCCTCTGCTCCGTAGCTCCACTTGCCTTCGCTCTCTACGGGCTTGCCAAGTGCCATTGCTACTGCATCGCCTACGCGGACGGTGCTGAGTGCTTCTTCTACCATTTCGGGCGCTACGATGTACGCTACTACTGCTGCAGTTACGTACGTGCCGATTATTATTGCCTTTTCGGTTACGTTGGTATCCTCGTATTCCTTTCCGTTATAGTAGAGGTCTGCGAGTATGCCGTTGAGCATACCGATTGCATTTTCACTGCCCGTTACGCGCTCTACGAGTGCGTTTACGGTTTCATCGGTATTGTCTATAAAGTCACCTACGGTTACGCCCGGGATAAGATCGAACAGCTCGAATCTCTCCTTGCCTTCAGGTCTGAACCCGATGAGCGTTACGATATCCGTTACGGTGTCTTCTATTACTATTGCCTTTGTTGCTGCAAGTGCTTCTGCGGGGAAGTTAGAAATCTTTACGTCTTTATAAATATTGTATACGATTTCAATTGCCTCGCTGAGCTTGCCGCCGAAACCGAAGCCGATTGCGTTAAGTGCAGCATACGCGCTGTCATAAACGCTGCCTACGGTCATGTTCTTATTAAATTTAGGTGCGTCAGCAACGGTGGTATTTGCTATTACTTCCTTGATAAGTGCTGCAATGGCAACAACGTCGTCATCATACTTATCGCCGGTGAATACTTCTACTACGGCAGCAACCTCGTCAACGATATCGTGTACCATAAGGGCAAGAGTATTGTCCTTAAGCTGTTTAACGGTGGTATCGCCATAGAGATTTTCAATTGCCGCAACTATTGCCTTTGCGCCTGCAGGCTGCTGGTTGCCATAGAGAATTTCAACAACGTCTGCAGCTCTCTCTGCTATAACGATGCTCATTATAGCTTCAGGTGCTGCTTCCTTGCAGTTACCGATGGTAACGTCTGCAAAGATCTCCTCTACCATCTCAACGATGTTGCCTACCCAGCTGTCTCTGTTAAGATTCTTTTCGATAACGCCTTCAACAATAGTGATTACAGCCTCGGTCATATCAACGAAGGAGCCTGCGCCGTTAAACTTGAAGGCTTCCGTTACGTATCTGTTGGCAATAATCTCTTTAAGGAGAGCTGCGCTGCCGTCGGTTATCTTTTCATTTATTTCGGTAACGTTCTCTACTGCAAGCTCTGCTGCATCGATTACGCTATGCCACGTGATCTGCTTGGATGCTTCAACGAATTCGCCTATCGTCGTATCGCCGTAAAGCACCTCTATTACTTCCATAACGGTATCGCCGTAAACACCCGTTTCTACGAAGCATTCTACAACTGCGAGTGCGCGTTCAGCTACGGTGTAAACCTTTTCTGCGCCGGCAAGCTTAACGGTCGGGAGTGCCTCGTCGGTAAAGAGTACGTCTGCAAGCTCAATAACTGCGTCAAATACGGTGATAACCTTATCCTTCGCCTCGCCCTCGGTCATAACGATATCCGTTATGTTCTTTGCGCCGGTGAGTACGGTTACAATGTTAAACGTGTTGAACTCATGCTTTTCAACAGTGGTGTTATCAACAAAGACCGTATCAGAAAGCGCTGCGAGAACGTTGTATACGAGCTCTGCCTGCTCGGGTATGCTTACCTCAAGAACTGCCTCAAGGCCGGCAACAACCTCTTCCGTGATCTCCTTCTGCTTGAATTCGTTCCAGATGTTTGCGGGTACGAACTTGGGCTCTGCGGTTACGAGAACTGCGCCGCCGATCATATCGGATACATAGTTGGTTGCCTCAACGTAAATGCCGTTTTCAAGAAGCTCGGGAACGAAGATGCTGAGCATATCGTCTGCAAGAGTGAGAACGCCGTCTACGGTTATCTCGTTGAACTTGTGCTCTCCAACGGTGGTGTTATCTTCAAATACGAGGTCTGCTACGCCAAGGAGAGCATCCATAACGAACGCAGGCTCATCCATAAACTCTGCAACTACGTCGTAAAGATTTGCTACAACCTCTTCCTTGATCTCACAAGCAAAGAACTCATCCTTTACGGTAACGGGAGTGAACTTGTGATCTGCGGTGAGAAGCACTGCTTCGCCGATAAGGCTTGCAACGTACGTGCTAACTGCATCGTAAATTCCGTTGTTTGAAATTGCGGGGATGAACAGATCGGACACACCGTCTACAAGCTCGATCGCATCGCCAACGGTTACGTCGTTAAATTCGATGAACTCAACCTTGCTTTCGAGAACTACGAACGTTCCTGCAGCAAGAGTTACAGCCTCTTCTATATCGGCAAGAAGCTGCTCGTTGCCCTTCACGAGTATATCTGTAACAACAAACGCGATATCAATTACCTGCTGTACGGTAAGATCCTTATTGAAATAAAGTCTTCCAAGCGTAGAGATGGGAGCAACTACCGTCTTAACTGCGTCAACAACGGTGTTAACGGTTTCTTCCTTTACGGGGATGGAAACAACGGTTTCCGCTATTGCGTCAACAACGCTGTAGAAGGTGATGTTGAAGAACTTAGCGGGAACATCCTTGAGGTAAAGCTCGCCGAAGTACTCTCCGCTGTTAAGCTCTAAATATTCGATTGCTTCAAGAGCAACGTAAACGGTATCAATATACTTTTCGATAGCGCCGAGGTAGCCCTCTTCCTCGCAGGTTTCAAATACCGTGCGAACGTCTTCTACTACCGCGCTGACGGTAACCTCTGCAAATTCTACCTTGCGTACGGTAGATTCTGCAGTTACAACGCTCTTGAGAACGCTGTTCAATCCGTTAGCGAGATTCTTGGAGATTGCGCCGGTTTCGTAGAGAACCTCGCAAACCTCGTCTATAATCGTGTGAACGTTAAGATCGAGCGTTGCATCTACAAATTCTCTAACGGTGGTATCACCGTAAAGATCGCTTACGAATCCCTTGATTTCAGCCACGTATGCGGGCTGTTCCTTGCCGAGGCCGAGGAACACGATATCCGTGATTTCCGCCGCCGTTTCGGCTATAACAATATTGTATATACTCTCAAGCGCCTCGGTGGTGCAGTTGCCGATGGTAACGGTTTCAAACACATCCTTAACGAGCGCTGTTGCACGGCCTATTGCGCTGTTCCAGTTGAATACCTTATTGAGAACACCTTCAAGTACGGTAACGGTGTCGTCAATCATATTTACAAACTTACCGTTGCCGTTAAGCTTGAAGCCTTCTGCTACGTATCCGTTAGCAATGATTTCCTTGAGAAGATCTGCACTGCCATCGGTTATCTTTTCATTGATTTCGATAACGCCCTCAACTGCAAACTCTGCTGCGTCGATTACGTTATACCAGGTGATCTGCTTGGATGCTTCAACGAATTCTGCTATTATAGCGTCCCCGTAAAGCGCTTCGATAACGTCTACTGCGGTGTCGCCGTAAACGCCGGTATCAACGAAGCAATCTACCAAGTCTAAAACAAGCTCTGCTACGGTAACGATCTCTTCGCTGCCAACGAGCTTAACGTTGGGGATGGGATCGTCGGTAACTACGGCGTCTGCAAGTGCAATAGCTGCATCGAACGCGGAGAGAACTACGTCTTCCGTTTCGCCTGCGGGCATTATTATACCTGCAACTGCCTTTGCGCCCTTGAGCACGCGTACTACGATAAAGGGCTTGAGCTCGTGCTCGCGCACGGTGGTGCCTGCAACGAACAGCTTATCTACCGTATCAAGTGCATCGTATACGGTCTGCTCATAGTCCTCACCCTCAATAAGGATGGAGGCTGCGTCCTTAACAGCAGTCACAACGTAAGTGATCTCTCTGTCAAGGAAGGTGTCTGCTACGTCATTAAGGGTAAGCTTGAAGGGATTGCCCTCGTAAATGGTTGCTTCGCCGATAAGATCGCCAACAAGCTCGGTTACTGCGAGATAATAACCGTTTTCAAGAACCTCACTCGCATAGATATCCACGATACCGTCCGCAAGCTCAATTACGTCGTTTACGGTAAGATCCTTAAGAGCAACCTTGCCGATCTTGCTGTTTCTATCCACAAACGTATCAACGAGAATATCGCCGGTTTCCTCTATCATGGAGGCGATCTCGCTGCCTACAACGCCCTCTTCAACGAGAACGCCGATCACATCCTTAACGGCTGCGCCAACGTCTGCAACGCGTACGTACGAGTAGTCGATAACGTCCTTGAACTTAATCTCACCCTCGGCAAGATTGAGAATCTTATCGAGAGTAACGTTGAGAACGTCGCTCAAAATAGCGGCGATAGGCTCGCTGCCATATACCCAAGTGCCGTCCTCATCAACAAGAACGGTGAACATTGCCACTATATCGCCGATACGGAAGTCAGCAAGAAGCTCCTCAACCGTTTCGGGAGATACGATGTAAGTGATTATAGCCGCAGCTGCATACGTTCCGTAAATAGCTGCCTGCTCAAGTGCGGTGGTATCCTCAAATTCCTTGTTGAAATAGAGGTCTGCCACGATATCATTGAGGAGTCCGAAAGGATCGTCGTTAGACATAATAACGTCTACGATTCCGTTTACGGTCTCATCGGTGTTGTCAATAAAGTCACCAACGGTAACGCCGGGGATGAGCTCGTAGAAATCGAACTCCGTCTTGGGCGAATTTACAAGCTCAAGTATATCGGTAAGGGTTTCGGTTATAACGATGTCCTTCGTTGCGTCCCAAGCGGTATCAACAAAGTCGGAAATAACAACCTCGCCGTAAATGCCGAGAACGAGGTCAATAGCCTCTTCAGCCTTTCCGTCTACAGTAACGCCAAATATCTCCAAGATATCCTCTATCACTGCGTATACGTCGTTTACGGTAAGCTCCTTCTTAATGTATATCTTTCCGAGGGTGGACGTTTCGTCTACGATCGCCTTGGTAGCGTCTACTACCATGTTCACGTATTTCTCTTCTACGGGAACGGAAATAACTATCTCTGCAACTGCGTCAAGTGCGCTGTAGAAGTAAATATCAAGGCCCTTCTTTGCAACGTCCTTAAGGTATACGTCGCCAAACTTCTCGCCCGTGCTGAGCTCAAGGGCTACGATATTATCAAAGGTGAGATATACGGTGTCGAGATAGCTTTCGATCGCGCCGAGGTAGCCCTCTGCCTCACAGGTTTCAAATACCGTGCGGAGATCCTCTACCACTACGCCAACCGTAAACTCTGCAAACTCAACCTTGCTTACGGTGGATTCGGGGGTTACTACACTCTTGAGCACCTCTGCGATACCGTCGGAGAGAACGGACGACATAATGCCCGTTTCGCTGAGAAGGTCGCATACCTCGTCTATTACGGTGTGTACGTTGAGGTTAAGCGTTGCATCCACAAACTCTCTTACCGTGGTGTCGCCATAAAGTCCCTCAACCGTACCGAGAGCGGTTTCAAGCGCCTGAGGAACGTTATCGTTAAACGCGATGGTAACGATCTCTGCAAGCGTTTCTGCAACAACTATATCGAGAATAGCGTTGAGAGCCTCGGTGGAGCAGTTTCCGATAGTTACTTCGTTAAATACGTCTTTAGCAAGAGCAACGTAACGGCCGATAGTGCTGTTCCAGTTAAATACCTTGTTGAGAACACCCTCTAAAATAGTGATGGTGTCGTCAACCATATTTACGAACTTGCCGTTGCCGTTAAGCTTAAAGCCCTCGGCAATAGCACAGTTGGATATAATTTCCTTAAGCAGGTCACTGCTGCCGTTAAGGATCTTTTCCTCAACCTCAACAAGCGCGTCTACTGCATAAGCGGTTGCGTCGATAGCCTGATGCCAGATTATTGCCTTGCTCGTTTCAACGAATTCGGCAATGATAGTGTCGTCATAAAGGATCTCTACAACGTCAATTACGGTATCGCCGTAAACACCCGTTTCAACAAAGCATTCAACAACGTCTAAAACAAGCTCTGCTACGGTTACAACCTCTTCGCTACCAACGAGCTTAACGTTGGGCAACGGATCGTCGGTAAATACAGCGTCTGCAAGAACGATGGCTTTATCGAGCGCGTTTACGATACTATCCTTAAGCTCGCCCTCGGGCATAGCTACGTTAACCGTTTCCTTAACGCCCTTGAGCACGTTAATAATGGTTACGGGCTTGAGCTCGTGCTCGCGTACGGTAGTGCCGTCCACAAACACCTTTTCAATCAAATCAAGCGCATCGTAAACAACCTGCTCATACTCCTCGCCCTCAATAACGATAGAAGCGGCGGACTTGATAGCCTCTACAACCGCGCTGATTTCATTATCAAGGAAGGTATCTGCAACGTCGTTAAGAGTAAGCTTGAAGGGATCGCCCTCGTAAATGGTTGCCTCGCCAACAAGGTCCTCAACAAGCTCGGTTACAGCAAGGTAATAGCCGTTTTCCAAAGCCTCGGGTGCAACTATATCGAGAACGCCGTCAACTATATCAATAAGCCCGCTAACGGTAAGATCTGCAAGGCCGAGGTCGCCAAGGCTTGCGCCGTCCTTAAAGAGGCTTTCAACGAGCTCGAGAGCATCGTCAACGATAGCGTCCTCCTCAACGAACTGCTTGATAACGGTGCCAACGGTTCCGATTATGGTTTCAACAAGTATCTCTTTCCACTCGTATTCGGTAATGGTAGAGATAGTGTGGTCGTAAAGATATTTCTGCAGCTCGTCAACGATCTGGGTAACGACGGAATCCTCAGGGAGTATTTCTGCGCCCTCAAGCACGTTCTGAATAGCGTCTATATAGCTGCTGATGGTAACCTCTTCGAGAAGGGTTTCCTTAATGCCTTCGATATCAATTATGCTGTCGTCGCCGAGAGCAGAGGTCTGGATCTCTTCAAGAATAAGATCAACGATCTCTACGTCTACACCGAACTCAGTGAGCACGCCGCCAACAAGCGCGGTTACGTCACCAACGGTAATGTCACCAAAGATCTCTTCGATCTCTTCCTTCTTTGACTCGTCAATAGCCTTAACGATATCGCCGATGGGGGTTTCAATAAGAAGTTCTTTTATGCTTTCAACGCCCGTCGAGTCGAGAACGTTGGTTACTTTTTCGTAAATATCGGGAGAAATTGCCTGCAATACGTCGCCTGCAGTAGCGTCAGAAAGGAGATAATCAACGATTTCCACAACGTCAAGATCGATAACTACGTTACCCTCTTCGTCATAGGATACCATATTGTCAAACAGCTCGCCGAGAGTGAGATCAAAGAGCTTATCGAAAAGCTCGGGAGCGGGCTCGCCGTTCTCGTCTATCCACTCGCCTTTCTCGTTCTGAGTATAGGAAAGCACGGTGCCGAGTTCTACGTCACCGAGTCCGTTATCGAGAAGAGCCTCAATAATGGGGATTATGTTCTGATCCGTTATGATAGAATCTACGCCGTTAATAACGTCCGCAATGGCAATATCCATAAGACCGCCAAGCACGGCGTCTACACCGGCTACGGGCTCGCCGTTCTCGTCTATCCACTCGCCGTTCTCGTTCTTCTCAAGGCCAACGAGAGGTGCAATGAAATCGCCAACGGTTATATCGCCGAACAGATCCGCAACGCTTCCGAGAGTAAACTCTTCATCAGTGAAGAGCTCAACAACGTCCATTATGCCAAGGTCAAGCAAAGGCTCGATTACGGCAAACGCTCCCTCAAGAGGCTTGCCTTCGGCATCCGTCCAGTTACCCTCTGCGTCCTGCTTGAGGCCGAGAGCGGTTTCAAGAATGCTGCCTACCGTAACGCTTTCAAGACTCTCGTCGGAAAGTATGTAATCCAACACGCTGTCGATAGTGATATTTTCACTTCCGGAAGACGCAATAAGACCCGTGATAATATCGCCTACGTTGAGGTCGGAAAGATCACGGATAATGCCGGTAACGGGGTTTCCGTCCTTATCCAAAAGCACGGGCTCGCCGTCGTCGTCAGCAACAAAATTGCCTTCGCCGTCAACGTAGCCGTTTCTGTACTCGTGGCCGAGAACGTCACCGAGCGTTACGCCGGAGAATATGGTGGCAAAGTCAAGCGAGTAATCGTGCAACTCACCCGAAATAAGATCGCGGAGAGTTTTGCCGCCAAACACGCCTGCAATGTCTACGGGAAGATCTACGTCCTCAGGAACGAACGCTGCGAGCAATTCGCCGAGATCAACGTCACCGAGCTCGGTAAGGCCGTAGTTCATTATCTCATCGAGAAGATCGTTTTCAAACTCGCCGGAGAGCCCCCTGACGAGCGCTGCCATCTCGAGATTACCGATTATCGAAGCAAGCTGTACAACGCCCTCGTTACCGATGCTTTCGGCAAGATCTGCCTTAAGCTCGTAAGGAGCGTTCATGTCGCCGCCACGCTCAAATGCAAAGCCGAGAACGTCACCAACCTTCAACGTGCCGAGAAGCTCGTTAAGCTTTTCGGAAAGCTCGGTGTCGTTTACAAGGTCCAGAAGGGTGTGCTTTCCAAGCTGCTGAGCAGCCTCCTCCGAAAGCATGCCTTCCGGCAACGCATCCACAACGACGCTGAGCTTAACGCTTTCAAGGAAAGCCTCGTTATCCTTTGCCAAAAGCGCAAAGAGCTGGATGTTCTTGTAGTCGTCATTAAGCGCATCGCCAAGCCAATCGTTGAGCGAAACGCCGTACTTCTCCTCAAGCTCACCGATGGTGTAGCTGTTCGGGTCGTTCATATACGACTGCAAGTCGGCAACAAAGTCCTCAACCGTCATGCCGTCAATCGGTCTTGAAACCGTTACGTCATCCGGATCTTCGCCCGTAACCAGGTCGAGGGAAAGGTTCTTGTAGGCCCAATAAGCGCCCCCGGCAACACCGCCGAGAACTGCTACGGCCGACATTACGAATCCTAACAAAAATGCTAAAATTCTTCTGAAAAATGCACCCATACTGTTATCTCCTTTAACAGTTTTACTCCCGATATTTTCAATATCGGCACGAAAAACCTCTATTGAAAATAATCATAGGTGAAATTATTATATAATTTAATAGCGCCTAAGTCAAGAATTTTTGCAAGAAAAATAAAAAATTTTTCATTTTTTTCACAATTAAAATCTCGCATTTTGTTTGGATTTTGGCATTTCGCCGTCACGGTGCACTCTCTCAAAGCACCCCGCAAGCTTTCCGTGCCACCGGCCAAACACAAAAAAAGCAACAAAAAATAGCCGCTTTGCCCCCAAATTTTTCCAAAAGAAGAAAAAATGCCCGTTTTTATGCGATTTAGGGCACTTTTTAATTAAAACTCCCCCGTGCCGCATTGAGATAAAACCGCCAAAACACGCAATTTAATAAATTCTTCGGTAAAACGTTTGCACCAAACAAAGGTTTGTGATATAATGTTTTAAATTGATGCGAAAGCAGTTCCGGACAAAGGATGAGATCATGATTGAATTTATAATCCACGCGCAAGCAGGAAAAGGCAAAGCCGCGAACGTGAGAACCCAGATAGAACACAAGCTTGACCTTATGAACGTAGAGTACACCTTTCACCAAACGGCAAAGGCAGGGCACGCCACGTTTATAGCCGAGCAGCTGTGCAAATCTGGCGCAAAGACGATCGTTGCCGTTGGCGGTGACGGCACCGCGCACGAGGTATTAAACGGCCTTACAAACTTCGAAAACGTAACCTTTGGCTTAATTCCCTGCGGCACGGGCAACGATTTCGCATCCGCAATCGGCATCCCCGATGACTCTATGAAGGCACTGGATATCGTGCTTAAAAACCACAGTGAGTACGTGGATTATTTCCAGTGTGGGGACGTTAGAGGTCTGAACATTATGGGCACGGGCATCGACGTAGATATTCTCCGTCATTACGAGTCCAAAAAGCACCCCACGAAGTTCCAGTATTTCAAATCTCTCATCCATTGCCTATGCCATTTCAAGCCCTATGAGCTTACCGTTCTTGACGATAACGGAAAGGAACAACACAAAAGCGCATTTATAGCCTGCGCCTGCAACGGCAAGCAGTTTGGCGGCGGAATAAAAATGTGCCCATCCGCTATCCCTACGGACGGCGCACTCGACGTGATTATCGTTTCGGCATTACCCAAAAGGAAGATCCCCGCTGCACTCGTAAAGCTCATGAAGGGCAAGATCAGAATGCTCAACGAAACCGAATATTTGAGGACCAAGCGCCTTCGCTTAAAAGGGCTTTACAATATTCAGGTTGATGGCGAAATTTACGAAAACCACACCTTCGACGTGAGCATTGTTTCCAACAAGCTAAAAATGTTTATATAAAGAAAAACCCCGTAAAACACGCGTTTTACGGGGTTTGTTTTATGTTTTATCTCTTACTTCTCATAAATGCTGCGCTTTAAAATGCCGATTTCGGGAAGGTTTCTGTACTTCTCGTCGTAATCAAGGCCGTAGCCCACAACAAACTCGTCTGCGATATCAAAGCCCTTATAATCGGGCTTCATGTCAACCTCTCTACGGGCTTCCTTATCAAGAAGCACACAAATCTTTATAGATGCGGGGCATCTGGAGGTGAGCATATTCTTCAAGTAGAAAAGAGTGTTTCCGCTGTCCATAATATCCTCAACTATGATAACGTGCCTGTTTTTCAATGCTCTTGTCAAGATCCTTGTTCATCCTGACCTGCCCGGAAGACGAGGAGCCTGCTCCATAGCTGGAAATTGCCATAAAATCAATCTGAAGAGGTATTGTTACAGCCCTGATCAAATCGGCAAAAAAAGGCGTGCTACCCTTAAGAATACACACAAAAACGGGGTTTTTATCGCGATATTCCTCATCGATCACGGCAGCTAAAGCCGCAACTCGCTCAGCGATCTGTTCCTTCGAGTAAAGTATTTCCTGCAAATCGTCGTACATGCTGTACATTTTATTTTTCCTCCGATTGTTTTTCATAAGTGATTTTATATGCGCACTCGCCCCTTACTGCAGCAGCAGAGCTGATCTCAACCCCGGCAACAAAAAGAACGTTGCTACCAACGGCGCACACGGGCAAGCAATCCCTCACGTGCCGCTCTATCTTTTTATCAATGAGAAAATCCTTCAGCGATTTCGTTCCGCCACCAAATTTACATATCACGTCTCCCTCTCTGCGATTTCTTATCACAGCACCTTGAGGAACGGCCTTTTCGTCCACAAACAGCACACCATCCTGCTGTTTTTGCGCGAAAAAGGCGGCTTTTCCAATATTTTCCTTTTCAATTACCACACGCTCTACGGTAAGTCTTCCTTGAGGAAGATCAAACACTCCAACGTCAAACGGAAGCGCAAACGGCTGAACCAACGTTTCCTTAAAGATAATGATCTCCCCATATCCACATACGGCAACGTATCCGTGCGGGAGATCAATTTTTGATCCAGCGCCTGTTTTTATCAACCCGATAACGGCGTTCACGTGTGTATATTCGTAATCCTTTTCCAATCCCACCGCCTTTGCGGCAAGAATAATCGCGCGGCTTATAACAGGCAGCTTGTTCTCGTAATCATCCGGCACGGTAACACGCCCTTCTCCGCCACTGACGGCAACAAGCCCTTTTGCCATATCCGTCAAAAACTCGTCATCCTGACTGACAATGCCACCAAACCTAAGCAGTGAGCTATCCGCACTCGGAAAACGGCTTTTCACAAGAGGCAAAACCTCATTACGGATAAAATTGCGCGAATAATCGTTTTCAAAATTAGTATAGTCGTCAACGTAATCTATTTGATTTTGTGCGATATAGGCGTCTATTTCAATTTTTTTTACGCCGAGCAGAGGCCTTATTACCCTTCCGCCATACGCGCTGTTCTCCATGCCCTTAACGCCGGCAGGCCCGCTCCCCCTCAAAAGATTGAGCAGAACGGACTCCACGTTATCATCCGCATGGTGGGCGGTTGCGATCTTATCACACGCACCGCTATCAATAGCCCGGAAAAAGCATTCGTAGCGAAGCTCCCTCGCCGCCGTTTCAAGGCTGATTTTACGCTCTCTCGCGCGCGCAGGCGCATCAACTTTATATAATAATAGCCTTTTTCGCGCATTATCGCAAGTTTTTTTTACAAATAGGCTGTCCTCCACCGAGGCATCTCCTCTGATACCGTGCTCCACGTTCAAAGCCAAAACCTCTATGCCAAGCTGCTCCTCCAGCGCACACAAACGATGGAACAACGCGGCGGAATCCCTCCCGCCCGAAAAAGCAACGGCAACCCTATCACCCCGACAGATCAACCCGTCAATTTTAATTTCCATAAAAATATTATAGCACAAGCACAAATAATAATCAAGAATTTGCGTAATCAAAAAAGCCTTTATCTTTTAACGAAAAACACTCATTTTTTATTAAAAATAAAATTTTTTGGTTTTCACTGTAAAAACAGTTGACAAAAGTTTGCTAATTGTATAAAATAATATAGCATTTTGACGACGCGGAGTAGAGCAGTTGGTAGCTCGTCGGGCTCATAACCCGGAGGTCATGAGGTTCAAGTCCCATCTCCGCAACCATTGCCTTATTAAATAAGGCACTTTTATGGCGGCGTAGCTTAGCTGGTTAGAGCGGCCGGTTCATACCCGGCAGGTCGTTGGTTCGAATCTGACCGCCGCTACCATTATTTACGCCACTTGATAAGGCCCCTTGGTCAAGCGGTCAAGACATCGCCCTTTCACGGCGGTAACACGAGTTCGATTCTCGTAGGGGTCACCACAAAAAGAAGGATAGCATTAATTGCTAT
>JAFVXM010000018.1 GCA_017501205.1 Clostridia bacterium | reverse complement strand
CCTTCCTTCTCCCCGTTGAGGACGTATTCACCATTTCCGGTCGTGGTACCGTTGCTACCGGTAGAATGGAGCGTGGTGTTGCTCACGTTGGCGATCCCGCTGAAATCGTTGGTATGCAGGAAAAATCCACCAACACCGTTATTACCGGTCTTGAAATGTTCCGTAAGCTTCTTGACGAAGCTCAGGCTGGTGACAACGTAGGTGCACTTCTCCGTGGTATCGACAGAAAGTCCATCGAGCGTGGTCAGGTTATCGCTAAACCCGGCACCATTCAGCCCCACACCGCTTTCAAGGGCGAGGTTTACGTTCTTACCAAAGAAGAGGGCGGCCGTCATACTCCCTTCTTCAACAACTATCGTCCCCAGTTCTATTTCAGAACTACCGACGTTACCGGTTCCATCACCCTTCCCGAAGGAACTGAAATGGTAATGCCTGGCGATAACGTAACCATCTCCGTTGAACTCATCACCCCCATCGCTATTGAGCAGGGTCTCCGTTTCGCTATCCGTGAAGGTGGCAGAACCGTTGGTTCCGGCGTTGTTTCCGAAATCCTTAAATAATAGATTTAACTAAAAGTTAAGTTATAGATTAAAAAGGCTATGAGCATGCTTATAGCCTTTTAGTCGTTAAATAAATGTTTCACAATTAACAAAAAATGTGGATCAGATAAAACAAACAGATAGAAAGAGGGCGAGTGAGGGCAGATAACTATTCGACCTCTTTCGACCGTGTTTTTTTATTCAATTCGTTGACTATACCCCCTCATAAATGATATAATAAGGATATGAAAAAGACGGTCGTTGTTGGCATGAGCGGTGGAGTGGATAGCTCCGTTGCCGCACTGCTTTTAAAACAACAGGGTTACAACGTAATAGGCCTGTTTATGGTAAACTGGGAGGAAACCGATGAGAACGGTTGCTGCAGCGCGGAGGAGGATTATGCCGATGTTCGCAGGGTGGCAAATCTTATCGGCGTGCCTTACTATACCGTAAATTTTGCAAAGGAATATAACGACCGTGTTTTTAGTTATTTTCTCACCGAGTATGAGCGAGGCAGAACGCCTAATCCGGACGTGCTTTGCAACAGAGAGATCAAGTTTGGCCCGTTTTTGGAGTATGCAAAGGAGCTTGGCGCCGATTATATAGCAACCGGCCACTATTGCGATATTGCCCATGAGGGAGAGGTGCACTACCTTTTGAAGGCGAAGGACGATAATAAGGACCAAACGTATTTCTTAAACCAGCTTTCGCAGGCGCAGCTTAAGGACGTGCTTTTTCCGCTTGGCAGGATGACTAAGCCGGAGGTCAGAAAAATAGCCGAGGAATACGGCCTTGCCACCGCGGCAAAAAAGGATTCCACCGGCATCTGCTTTATAGGCGAGAGAAACTTCAGACAGTTTCTTATGAACTATTTACCTGCAAAAAAGGGTGAGATACGCACCTATGACGGGCGCGTTCTCGGCGAGCACGTTGGGCTTATGTATTACACGATCGGCCAGCGCAAGGGGCTTGATATAGGCGGTCAACCCGGCGATGAGGGCAGATGGTTTGTAATCGAAAAGGATCTTAAGAACAACGTTCTTTACGTCGCCCACGGCGAGGAGGATAGGCTTTTTTCATCCGGGCTTGTAATGGATGCGTGTAACTGGATACCGTTTCCGCCAAAGGAGGGGGAATTCCATTGCACGGCAAAATTCCGTTACCGCCAACCTGAGCAGGGCTGTACCGTTAAAATCGTTGGGGAAAACGGCACGAAGGATAGCATAATCGTCACCTTTGATGAGAAGCAGCGAGCCATAACAGAAGGTCAGTACGCGGTGTTCTATGACGGCGAAAAGTGCATAGGCGGTGGCGTGATAGAACGAGCAATTAAGTAAAAAGTGCCCTTTTTCGCACAAAAACGGGCATTTTAATCTTGCGCCCGTGGTGGAATTGGATACCATAGCGCCCTCCGACGGCGCCGGTCCGGGTTCGAGCCCCGGCGGACGTACCATTTAAGATGATTAATCTTGATACAATTAAATGTGTCAAGATTTTTCATTTAAAGCCTTTTTTAAGCAAAAATTAGTAAACGAACACGTTTAAAGCTAATAACAGCTATAATTATTTTGAAGGAAAAACAATCTATTTTGCTTACAATATGGATGCTGACGTTTTGCTTATATATTGCAGCAGGTAATTATTAAACTTCACGCCAAATGCAAAATGGCTGAAAATGTGAGAAAAAGGCGGCTTTTTAAGCAAAAAACAAAAATTTTATAAACAAATGGAGGTATAATAGAAATGAAAAAGCTGATAGCGTTATTTCTTACGGTGCTTTCGTTTATGCTAACCGTGGCAGGTTGCGGCATTGGTGGTGGCGGAAGTAGCGAAAAGGTAGAGAACTTTGACGATGAATTGGAGGCTTCGACAGGCAAGTGGCAGCTGCTTGACGATGAGGATACGTATTTTATATTTGACGGAACAAAGGGCGTTATGACCTTCAGCTACGTTGAGGACGGGAGTGATAAGTACAGCGGAACGTACAGGGCGCTTTACAGGGGCGTTGGGAAGGACGTGCTGACGCCTTTATCCCTTATGCTTAGCAGAAATGGCAGAGAAAACGAGGACTGGTTGGGTTGCTATACCGAGTGCTTTAAAAGCGATTTTACGCAGTTTATCGTGATGGTAGAGGAAGAAGACCTCGGCATGATAGGATATTCCATCTATACGCACATTTACAGAATCAGCGAGCTTCCGTATAAGATGGGCACTTACGTTTTAGAAGGAAACGAATTTAAAGCGGAAGGCGATAACTTTAAGTATGCGGATGAATACCGCATTTCAGGAGGGACGTATACAGCCGAATCCGGCGAGAGCTTTACTTTTGTGATGACCAAAACGAGGCCCAGTCAGCTGTTCAGCTATAAGAAAGGCAATGAGGTTATCGAGGGCACGTATACGATCGCACAGGATAAAAAGACGATATACCTGTATATTGAGCACGATCCGTTTTCAAAGGTAACCGATGAGGATAAGGATAAATACGACACGACCTTTGACTTAAACTATCCGCCGGATTTCTACCTGCGCGGTGATTTTTCAAGGAGCGACTGCATCGTTATAAATGATCTGTATCATCATTCTTACAGCCCCACTAAGATCGAGGATTCGGTTTGGACGTTTGGCACGTATTATAAAAATTAAGCTGCAAGAGCAAGGCGAAAGCCTTGCTTTTTGCGCGTTTTAGGCGGTTTTCTGTAATTGAGGGCCGTAAAGAGCAGAATTTTTTTGGCAAATAAATAAACTTGCTAATTAAGTTTTTTTGTGATATAATATATAAAAAAGAAGGAGGGCAGTATTTATGGCAATAGCATATGGAATCATCCTTGTTGTAGCAGTGGCGTTGTTCGTTTTGTATTGCGTTCTTATCCGAAAAAAAGAAAAATGGATGATTTGCTTATACACTTGTGTGTGCGTGGTAAATCTGGGATATTTAATGCTGTCGCTATCAAAAACCGTGGAATTTGCGCTGTTTGCAAACAAGATAGCGTATCTTGGCCAGGTGTTTTTGCTGGTGAGCATGTATTTGATTATCGCAAAGCTTTGTGGGTTTAGTTACAAAAAAGGGCTTCCGATTGCTTTGCTGTCTATCGGCGCGGTGATGTTTGCCATTGTTTGCACTACGGGGTACTTGCCTTGGTACTATAAATCCGCATCGCTTGAGTATGCTGACGGCGCTGCAAAGCTTGTTAAGGAGTACGGGCCGCTACACGTGGTATACCTCATTTACGTGCTTGCATATTTAGCGCTTATGATTGCAACGGTTATAGTCTTTTTAAGTAAAAATCCAAAGTCAAGCAAGCAGGCGGGGTTGATCACGGCGGTGGTTCTGTGCAACGTTGCGATGTGGATTGTTGAAAAATTTGTAACGTGGAACTTTGAGTTTTTATCTATATCCTATATCTTAAGCGAGGGCATGCTGTTCTTCCTTTACTGGATGATGCAGGATTACGTTCACGTTAAGGACGTGCCGGCAACGGTTGTTGAGGATAAATCGACGGTTGTGGTTGTAGATTCCATGACTGTGGCGGAGAAGATGAAGATAGTTGTTTCTTTGCTTGGAGAGGATGAAGCGCTCACCGCCAAGGAGATAGAGGTTGTGGAAAAAATTCTGGACGGAAGGTCGAGAAAGGAAATTGCCGATGAGCTGAATATTTCAGAAAACACGGCTAAAACGCACATTAAACACATATATGAGAAACTAAATATTTCAAACAGGCAGGATTTGATAAACCTTTTATACAAAAAAGCGTAATAAACAAAACGATAAAAAGCAACGGTCAACCCGTTGTTTTTTTTATGTTTTTTAGCGCATCACCCGTAAATCACCCATAAATCACCCATAGAGGGGGATAGAAATGAAAAGATAATTATTATATAATTATCTCAAATAAAATCCGCAAGGAGGACGAAAAAATGAAAGAAAGGATGAGAAAGATTTTTCTCAGCGTAGCAGTTGCATTCTGTGCGATTTTTGCTGTGTTCGGCATTGCGCTTACAGCGCAAGGCGTATCAGAAGATGCTGCTGCGGACGTGAAGGTTCCTATTAAGTGGGCAGACGTCGAGGAGTTTACTGCACCGGAAATCGGCGCATTGCCCGATATGGCCGTTACGCCCGTTCACGGTGGCTATG
>JAFVXM010000017.1 GCA_017501205.1 Clostridia bacterium | reverse complement strand
CGGCTGACAAAAACGGGCTTTTTCTGTGCGCTTTGAATTTTCATTGCGCACTTTTTTATTTGGGAGGAGAATATGCGTATAGGCGTTATGGGTATAATAATTGAAAAGGACCGCACCATGGCAGAAAGTGTGCAGCACGTTCTATCCGAAAACGGCGATATCATCGTTGCGAGAACGGGAGTGCCCGATAGAGAGAACGAGGTTTACGTTATTTCTCTTATCGTAAAAGGCACGACCGAGAGGATATCTGCCCTTGCCGGAAAGCTTGGCAAGCTCAAAAGCGTAAAGGTAAAAACGGCGGTTTCCGACGTTAACGTTTAAGCAAGAAGCCGCATCAAAACGTGCGAAAACCTGCGAAATACGCGGCTTTTGCACGGAACGCGGCAGAAAGATATAAAAATAAATTTTTAAAAGGAGAATAAAAATGAAAAAATTACTCGCATTGATTATGACCTTAACTATGCTCCTTGGCTTTGCAGCGTGTGAGCCTGCAACGGAAGAGTCCGTTAAGGTAATGGCTCCCGACGGTGCTCCCGGTATCGTTGTAGCAAAAATGGTTTCAGAGGGCAAAATTTACGGCAAGTCCTTGGACGTAGAAATAGTTGCAGGCGCAGAGCAAATCTCTGCAAACGTGGCAAGCGGGGCGGCTGATATTGCCGTTATGCCTATCAATCTCGCATCAAAGCTCTATAACGGCGGCGTGAAGATAAAGCTCGTTTCGGTAAACGTGTTCGGCTCCCTGTATATGGTGGGCAAGCAAGATCTTTCATCCCTTTCAGAGCTTAAGGGCAAGATCGTATATAATATAGGTAAGGGCGGCACTCCCGACCTCACACTCAAGTATATACTTAAAAATAACGGCATAGAGTTCGTGGAGAGCGAAACGGCGGTTGATGGCAAGGTAGCTCTTCAGTACGTAAGTGCGGCAAGTGAGCTTATTCCTCTTCTCAAAACGGATAGAGCTGATTTCGGTATTATGGGTGAGCCCGCGGTAACCAACTGCAACAACGCGGCAGGCACAAAAACCGTTGTTGATATTCAGGCAGAATGGAAGAAGATAACGGGCGAGGATTACACCCAGGCAGGTCTTGTGGTAAGTGAAAAGCTTGCAGAAAACAAATACTTTATGTCTGCTCTTTGCAAGGTTTTAGAGGCAAATGCAGAGTGGTGCAACGCTAACGCTGCAAGCATTAAAACGCTTTTGAACGGCGTTGGAAGCTCTCTTAAGCTGGAATACACGCCCGAGCTTCTTGCAAGATGCAACGTGGGATACGGAAGCGTAAGCCTCGTTGAAAACAAAAATGAGGTTGAAAGCTATCTTTCCGTGCTTATGGGATTTAACCCGAAGGTTATCGGAGATAAGCTTCCTGACGACGGATTCTATTACGGGTATACAGAAATAAAAGCGTGATAATGCGCGTTTTAGGCGGTTTTTATGAAAATTAAGGATAAACTTCTGCCGTTTATAACAGTGGCGATCGTGCTGATCGTGTGGTTTATAGCGGCTGAAATATACAACGTGGAAATAATTCTTCCTCGCCCGAAAACTGTGGCGCGCGAGTTTGCCGCCGCACTTTTCGAGGGGGAGTTTTGGCGAAGCGTTGGCAATACGATGCTCAGAACGGTGGTGGCGTTCGCAATAGCCTTTATTGCGGCGCTGCTCCTTTCGCTTGCGGCAACGGCGAGCAAGGGCTTTTACAGGCTCTTTTATCCCGTGGTCGTCTTTTTGCGAGCACTTCCAACCATATCCGTAATTTTCGTGTGCTATATAGCTGTAAAAGGCTGGTTTCGCGCAGTTATAATTGCCTTTCTCATAATATTCCCAACTCTCTTTTCGTCCTTTTACACGGCGTTTGACAGCACTAACGGCGAGCTTGCCGAGGTTGGCAGAGTGTTTGGCGTTAAGCCGATAAACAGGCTGGTAAAATTCGTTATTCCGTCGGTATGGACGTATATGTATTCCGATATTATCAACACGTTGAGCCTGTCTGTTAAGCTTATTGTGGCGGCAGAGGCGGTAACGTCTACGAGGATGAGCCTTGGAGGCTTGATGGCAGATAGCAAGATGAATATTGACATGGGCAGAATATTTGCGTATACCGTCGTTGCCGTGGTGTTAAGCTACGCCTCGGAACTGCTTGTCAGGGGGATCTCCCGCATTGTAAAGGAGGTTAGCCGAAAATGTCGATTGCACTGAAAAACGTCAACAAAAGCTTTGGCGAAAGGACTGTTTTAAATGGCTTTAGCCTGGAGTTTAAGGAAGGCAAAATCAACTGCATACTCGGCCCTTCGGGATGCGGTAAAACCACGATACTCAATATCCTTGCCGGTATCACCGATTGCGACGGGCAAGTGGATAAACCTGAAAAAGTGGCCTATATCTTCCAAAATAGCCGACTTTTGCCTAACCTGACCGTGTGGGAAAACGTTGAATACGTCCTTCTTGACAGGCCGAAGGAGGAGAGAGAGAGGACGATCACAGACCTTTTAAAAAGGGTTGAGCTGTACGATAGGCGAAACGATTTTCCCTCCCAGCTTTCGGGCGGTATGTCGCGCCGTGTTGCGATGGCGCGCGCGTATGCCTATAACGCGGATCTGCTACTTATGGACGAGCCCTTTTCAGCTCTTGATCTCGGGCTTAAGATGCGCCAGCTTGAGGTGTATAACGACCTCTCGTCAGCTTACGGAAAGACGACGGTATTCGTCACGCACGACGTAGACGAGGCGCTCATGTTTGCCGATACGGTTACAGTCTTAAAGAAAAACGGCGAGCTTGCCGATAGCTTTGAAATCGTTCAGCCGAGGGGTGAGCGAGAGCTCTTTTCGGAGCAGTCGTCACAGGTAAGAAAAAGGCTTTATGCCGATCTGATGGGCGAGCCGGTTTAATAAACAATAATTAAAAGCCGCGATTAAGGTCTCTTCTATTAGGGATTTTTAGTTCATAACAAAAGTATAGCCCACTATACTTCGCAAAAAGCGAAATATGGTG
>JAFVXM010000016.1 GCA_017501205.1 Clostridia bacterium | reverse complement strand
CGTCGAGGTTGGAGAATTCGAATCCCACACTCTCCGCCATAGAAAAGGGGGCTGTAAAGAAACGTTGTTTCTTTACAGCCCAAAGGGGATAGGAAAAAATGGGCAGAACGGGCAAATATCCACACGATAGCTGTATATCATACTGCGAGTGTGGATTTTGTCCCGGAGTAAAAAAGAGAATTTTTCAGAAAAACTCTTTTATGAGTTTTTCTTACCTTAATTAAATCCTTTTAGAGCGTTGAAGCCTTAGTGTTTTCAATGCTTTTTTCTCTTTTTTACGGTCTGCACTTTTTTTACAGCCCCTTTTTTCTATGATATTTTATGCTTTCTTCCTTTTCTTAACCTCCACTGCCGTAACTACTACCGCCACAACTACTACCGCAGCGCCTGCGGCTATCGCAATAACCGTGCCGTGATTCTGCGCCGGCTCGGTGGCGGGATCAGTGGCGGGCTTTACCGCCGCCGCCTTAACGGGAGCATCTGCCACGGTTGAGTTGTATACCTTGACAACCACGACATGTTCACGTCCGTTAATGTTAAAAACAAGGCTCTTCTCACCGGGCTTCAAGGTCTGCATAAACTCTCTTTTAACGGTAATGGATCTGCCGTCCTCTGCAACAAAGTAACTCTCTTCTTTGAGCTCCCTTACGTTTGCCTCATTGCTCCAATCGTCTACGTAGTCTATAACATTGCCCTTAAGGTTGCAATCAATAACAAGATCTTCGTTTTTGCTTGCATCATAATTTACTGTTTTGGCAAGCTCGGGCGATCCTATCGCTTCAAGCTTTATGTCCTTCACATCAAAATATCCGCCCCCTTTAGCATAAACGAAGAACCATACAGCATTGCTCTCAACCCTTGTTTTGATCTCGACACTCTCGGTTCTCCACTCGGTATAACCGCTAAGCTCAGCCGTTTTGGTAACGATCTGTCTATCGTGAGTATGAGCGGCTTCGCCGTTCCAGATCCTTGCAACAAAGCCTCTGGTTGCATCTGTAAATGATATGTTATTGCTCAATCTGTAGGTTATTGTAATTCTATACGTAGTAACAGGCAAAGCCTTACCGGGCAAGCAGGACAACGCCACAAACTGAGAGGAGTCTGTGGTTGTTGCTCTTACGAAGGTGTCGCCGCCTTCTTTTACCACTCTGACAGTACCTTTTCCCTTAAGACCGATCTTGCTGAAGAGAGCGTTTCCGGTATTAATAGTCGCGCCGTCCTTAGTGGAAGAAGCCCCCACCTTCAGAGAATCAAAGGAAATACTTCCTACCTCTTCCCACGGAATTTCCGCAGCGGATACCGTAGCTGTACCGAAAATGGCAGAAACGATTATCATAATTAAGGGAAATATAGCTAAATATCTTTTTTTCATACAGCTCCCCCCTTAATTCAATGTTACTTTCATAAGCACGGATTCATAAACGTCGGCAAGTGTGAGAACAAAGTAGAAAACTCTGCCGTCAAGCTCCTGATATTTTTCGTGTACAAAGCCTGAGTAGAAGGTAACGGTCTTATTCATCTTAAAGCTTGATGCATCATCATCGGGCGTTTGAGCAAAGCCCTTTTCGGCATAATCATAGCCGATAAACTGAAATTCTCCCTCGGGCCCGTCGGGCAGGAAAAAGTCAGTCTCTAACACCTTATGATATTCACCGTAATTGCCCCAAACGGTATCGGAAAGCCTGAAGCCTACGGACATCGGATAATACTGACCGCCATCAGCCGAGTTCTTTTGCGGGCGGTAGTAGAAAAGCATCCACTTTCCGAGATACTCGTTCCACATAACACTCATGTTCGAGGAGGGCTCGTCTTCATTTGTTGCCAAAACGTAACCCTTGGTATCATTATTTATCGCCCTGAGTCCCTCATAGCCCTTTTTCCATATAGGCTTATCGGGATCGCCGTTTTCGTTACCGCAGTAGTATTCGTAGGAATCAAAGTCCTCTATATTTTCATAAGCGACTCTCGCAACCTTGATACCGTGCTGGCGTCCGTTCTTTCTGCCGAAAACGTAAACGTATCCGTCCTTGCCGTCAACGGGATAGCACTGCGAGAAATAGGGAGCTTCTCTTTTTTCCGCGTTGTCTATCTTTTCTCGCGCCTCGGAGAGCATCTCGGGGGTTATATCTCCCTCGGAGGTAACGTCCTTATTGGTTGCGTCCTCCCAGCTTTCCGCCGCAGAAAAGAGCGCGTAATTAAAATGATTTGTAACGCTGTTAAACCAGGTGAGATCGTGAACTCTCTCAAAGGTCCGGCAATTATCGGTGGATTTGATAACTCCCTGATAGTTTACGTACCACGTTCCGGGCACGCCGAAGTATCTGATGGATTCGTAGAAGATATAAACGGTACCGTTGATTTCAATACCGCCCTGCGGAATTTTAGTGCTGTCAAGACCCTTGGCTATACACTCGGCTTTCGGGAAGTGCTTACCCTCGATAACAGCCTCCGCCTGATCGGAACCCCCTCTCCACCAGCTATCGTAGGTAAGTCCGTCGGAGAGGTCAAAATCCTTGGAGATAGCCATAACGCTGCTGCGCCAGTTGCCACTGTGGTTTTTTCCGTTATTGCTCGCGCCGAACGTGTCTCCAAACAGCAGATACATTTCACCCGTCACGCTGTTATAAAAGGGCACGCCAAGGTCCGTACCGCCAACGTCGTCACTCTTAAGCGCCTTGTGATTTCGCGAATTGTACACGAAGGTATTTCCGTCTGCGCCGACAACATAAGGGTTGTCTCCTGTAATAAGCTCCACACCGTCAACGCTCATAATATAGCTGTCTCTTGTGTACTTGCTGAGCTTTAACTCGTCTATGGGATCAACATCAGCAGGCGGCTGCTCTACGGGCACAGCACAGCCTGCGGCACAAAGCAGAAAAACAAAGCTAAGCAATAAACAAACGCCCCTTGTAAGCTTTTTCATCTCTTTTCTCCTTTTCAGCGAAAACTATCTTCAAAGTCATTCTAACATCCAAGCTTG
>JAFVXM010000015.1 GCA_017501205.1 Clostridia bacterium | reverse complement strand
ATAGGTCTTATGGTTCATAACAATTTTAGAACCCCACTTACAAACAAATCCCTTTTCTTGCCATACGTTTTTATGCCCCTCATCACGTACCGTGTATGGATAATAAACACATTTTTGCTCAGGCAAACGATAAACCTTTTTTGCGCCGTATAAATATTCCCAACCAATCCGAGTGACAGGCTTCCCCTTAAAATATGGTGGTATATACAACGTGGTGTCCGACAGATCGTCAACCGTACCCACCACGGCATATGCCTCTATACCCTCTTCAATGTATACGTCAGAATAATAATATTCTATATAACGATAATATTTGAACACACCGTCCGTTTCAAACTCAGCTTCAAATCTCTCAAGGGTTTTTTCCTTGCGATTTTCAATACATGCCACCATAAGATTTTCACAACCTTTGACTTCCGCAGTAGTGCAAGCGAAATTTAGCAGAATAATCGTAAGAACGAGCGCTAAGGTTAAAATCTTTTTCATAGAAACATCTCCTATTGTTTGTTATATTATACTACTTATTATCCCACTTGTCAATGCAATCCCAAATTTTCCGCCACCCCACAACTCACCACTGCGAGCCACGCTCCCCACACCACTCGGCGAAGCCGAATACCACTGTCGCTATGCGACAATACCACTGCCGTCGGGCAATACCACTGTTGCAGAGCAACAATACCACTAAAAAAGCCCCGTATTTCTCACAAAAACGGGGCTTTTTTATTTTATTGCATTTTTTCAAACTCCTTTTGCAGGCGGGAAACTATCCTTTTTTCCAAGCGGGATATGTAGCTTTGAGAGATGCCGAGCATATCCGCAACCTCTTTTTGCGTAAGCTCATCGCCACCGGATAAGCCGAAGCGCAGCGTCATAATGCGCCGCTCTCTATCCGAAAGCCGCTCGAGCGCCTCGTACAAAAGCTCTCGCTCAACGCTCGTTTCGATATCCTTAAACACAAGGTCGCCGTCCGTGCCGATCACGTCGGAGAGGAGCAGCTCGTTGCCGTCCCAATCGACCTTGAGCGGCTCGTCAAAGGAAACCTCTCCCTTAAGCCTCGAAACCCGCCTGAGGTGCATTAAAATTTCGTTTTCGATACACCTTGAGGCGTAGGTTGCAAGCTTGATCTTCTTTTCGCTGCTGAAGGTGCGAACGGCCTTGATAAGCCCGATTGTGCCAACCGAAACGAGATCATCGAGATCGACGCCCGTATTATCGAACTTGCGCGCGATATACACCACGAGGCGAAGATTGTGCTCTATAAGGCTTTGCCCCGCAACCTGATCGCCGCCCTCGTAGCACTCCACAAGCCGCTGCTCCTCCTCTGCCGAAAAGGGAGTGGGAAGCGCCTCGCTGCCCGAAAGATAATCCACCCGATCGGGCGGAAAAAAAACGCTGATTATTCTGTTTAAAACCTCTGTTATCCTCATTGCTCACCCATAACCAGCGCCGAGTGAACGATCACGTCCGTGCCGACGAGGTCACTCGGGCTGACACCCATTATTGCATTATCTATTATATGGCGCTCCTCGCCCGAATATATCACCAGCCTGTCTATTTCAAAAACGGCAATTTTGCCCTCGCCCGTGGCGGTTGCACAGCGAAGGTATCTTTGCCCCCTGCACGCTATCACGCCCCGCCGCTTTAGGCTATCGGCAACGCTTTTTCCGATGAGGCAAACGGGCTTGAGGGTAACGCCGTCGTACAGGGTGTTGCCCGTATCAATAAAGCCGTCGAGATACACGCTCTCTGCGCCGTCAAACAAAGCCACCGTGCGCTTGAAGGGCTTTAGATTAGCCCTCTTGCGCGCGCCGAAAATGAGCTTAAAAAACAAAACGGCTGCCGCGCTGCCACCAAAAATTATAGCTGCAACAGGCAGGTTTTGCGTGGGGAAAAATAAAAAAGTGCCCTTTTTCGCACAAAAACTGCCATTTATTAAATAGCCGATGGCAAGAAGCGCACCGCCCGATCCAAAGGTTAAAAGCAGAAAATAGGATAGCGAGAGCGCGTACTGCCTTAACCTCTTATGCCCTGCCGCCACCGCCACCATAAGCCCGCCAACGGACAGTTTGAGCGCGAGTGAAAGCGCACCCGACAAGTTTATAAACGGCGTTATAACGGCAAACGCCGTGCCTATCGCAGCGCCCACGGCTATCCGCCACACGCGAATCCTTCCGCCCGAAAGCCTCACCGCGAGGTATAGCAAAACCGCATCCATAACGGCGTTATCGAGAATAACGGTCTCCACGTAAACGCTCATAATCCCCCCCTTGCTCAATTTATTGTATCACCTTCGCCCTGCCGAGTGCGAGGTGTTTTTGTTCGCTTTTATCTTCTTTTGTCGACTGCGCCCGCGCCCAGCAAAAAAAATTAAAAAAATGCTAAAAAAATGGCACTCAATTTACAGATGCGCGCGCGGAGATGATATAATATACTTGAAAATAAAAAGCCAAGGCAAAAAGCTGAGGCCTGAATAAGGAGATTTAAATGAACTACAAGCAAACGAACTCACCCCTTTACGTGGATAGAAGTCCGCTATCAACCCTGCCGCTCGTTGCGCGCGTGCTTTATGCAGACATAACCGCCCTCTCATCCAAAACGGGCGTGTGCTACGCGACCAACGGCTTTTTTGCCAAGCAGTACGGCGTTTCAACAAGGACGGTTTCCAAGTACCTTGGCGTTTTGAAGGCGCTTGAGCTTATCGAGGTGAGCCACACCTCTGCAAAAATAGGCGGTATTCGCGTTATGCGCCCCAAAAAGAAGGCAACTCCCCCTGACGTTGAGAGATCCAACCTGGTCTCCGCCATAACAGCGTGGAGCTAAAGCCTATTGCCGGGGTGGTAAGCCCGTTTGAGCTAAAAACGGCTTCCTTTATATAGAATCTGACGGCTACGGTGTGGAAATATTTTCACCTGCATTAGAAATAATTTCCTATGCCACGCTCCCGGCTTCTATAGCATAGTCGCCAGCTTCTATATGATAGACGCCGGCTTCCACCCTATATCCCTCTGACGACGTTTTTGAGGAAAAAAAACACATCTCCCAGTACGTCAAATTCCAACCGTCGCGAAGAATTTTCCAACATACTGTTTTTAAAATACAATTACCT
>JAFVXM010000014.1 GCA_017501205.1 Clostridia bacterium | reverse complement strand
TTTGAAATAACCATCTATTTCTCATATTAACCCGTGGGAGTTCAAATCCTTATTGTAAACCGCAAAAAATATCTTTTTCGTAGCCTTTATACAAACATAACCTAATTTGAACTTTGGTTTGGGGTTAGGCTATTTACTTTCTTTAAGATAAATTTATATAATACAATTAACAAAAAGGAGTATTCTATGGATAAAATTTTTAAAAGTAAGATTTTTGTAATTATTACTCCAATTATAACTTTCTTTTTATTTTTAATTTCTGGGTGGCTAGTTAGTTATTTGCCTTACACAACGGGAAGCGTTAGAAGTCACCCTTTTGTAACTGGTAGTACGACTACAACGTACGAATTTCGAATAAATAATGCTATTGGTATTTGGTTAATAGGACTTGCAATTTCATTGTTGGTTTTATTAATATGTGTTTTAATAAGAAAAGTTTATTTGTGCTCTAAAACTAAAATAGAAGAATAGATTTTACGATGCTTTGCGTAGCACTGTACTTTACCTTTATTTTTTAATTAGTTTTACGTTTCACACGCTCCGCCAAAAAATTCGACAAGTTTCGACAGAAGGTTGTCGTTTTTACTTTTTCACTTTTCACTAAAACCTCTTGTCGTTTTTTGGCAAGTAATAACTAATAGTGAATAGTGAAAAGGTGCTGATGTAGCTTTTCTCCCGATGGTCGAAAAACCTTTATTTTCTCGGGTTCGAAACCTTAATGCAAACCTCGGAAAATATCTTTTTTATCGCCCCTTTACAAAAAAAGTCTAATCCGAACTTTAGTTCCGGGTTTGTTTTTTGATATTTGATTGACTGGTTATTTTGTCTATGCTACAATAATAAAAAATATAGAGGTGAGGCTTTTGAGCGCTTCTGTCAGGGCTTTTGACGCATAAAAACAGCACACTACACTTCACGGTAAGTGAAACGTAGTGTGCTTTCTTTTTTATACGGGAGATCCTACGGAATTAGAGTTGTTCGCATGCGTATCATCTTTTTGGTCGTCAGTCTGTTTCAGTGTTTTAGAAACGCATTTTATAGTATCGGCAACCTGTTTAGCGCAAGCCTCAATTCCTGCATCTGTAAGATGAATAAAGTCTTCCTTGCTGATATACTTATCGATATCCGAGGAAACCAGCTTGTATAGATCGTTGATGATAATACCCTTTTCCTTCAGTAGCGGTACGATCAAGTCGTTATATTTTTCAATATCGGAATTCTTATTATACGGGTTTTGCGGATCGACGGGAGTAGTTGTGGCAAAAATAACTTTATCATACCTTGAAACAAGGATGTCTGCAATTCGCAGCATGTTTTCCACGTATTCTGTTTCAGACGTAAACAACCCGTCTCCAAACAGATTGCAGATATCCCAAAGTCCGTTGTTCCAATGAACGATTTTTGTCCCTGCCATATTGTTGTTCCAGTCAAATAAACCGCGAAGGGTGTATTTTGCGAACCTGCAGTTGTCGTCCGGCTGAAAAACCTCAAAATCATCTCCCAAAAGAGCAGGCACCTTCAAGCCGTAACCTATCATGCGAATTGAATCGCCAAGTAACGTTACCTTTATCATGTTGTAATCACCTTTTTGATTTTATTTATTTGATTGTTAAATGTGGTTTTTGCGTGTTTTACGGGGGTATTGCTTTAACCCTTGTATCCGTACTGGCTTTGGCTTGTGTAGATAGGCTCTACAACAAGATCCAACGATCCGTCCTTTAACGTGATGCGAGTACCGCCCTGCTGGTACCAGCTATCGTAGGTGCCGGTTTTGTTGCCGAAGGTGAGCCTTACGCCCTCGTGCATTATGCTCGCATTGTTAACGTGGTTGTGGCCAACGAAAATTCCCTTGGTGCTGTTCATTTTCTTTAAAACGTCCCACAGATCATAGCTGTCAAACGAAACGGAGCGCTCCCTGTTGCAGCCGTAATCGCCGTTGGGGAGAGGCATGCCGTCCTCTGAAACAGTGCCGGTTTCTCTATCGTTTAAATTGATCATGGCAACGCGATGCTGCACAGTAGGGTAGTGGAAGAACATAAGGCTGGGCACAACGCCTGCAGATAAATCTGCCCTGCCGTATCTTACCTCAGAAGCCTTTCTGATTTCGCTTTCGTACCAAGCAACCTGCCCGTCGGTAAGCCCCACGGGCATATCGCAACCGTGTGTATCCATCATAACGAAGGAATAAACGATTTTTCCGTCTTCCTTGAGGTTTACTATATAGTTGCCGTAGCCCATATCGGAGGCACCTATTTCGTATAAGCAGTTTTTGGTTTTGTTTATGGCATAATCTGCCTGCCACGCCATACCCTTTCCACACTTATACTCAATGCCGTTTTGATAAACCACCGTTTCTCCGTCGTGATTACCGTTTACAAACGACCAAGGTATATTAAAGCTATCCATAAGGTCAACCAGCGCTTTGAAATTGCTGCCGTCAGCGTCAAACTGGCCGTAAACGTTGTCGCCCGTTAGAACGATAAAGTCAGGTTTTTCGCTGGTTACAAGCTCTCTTACAAGGTTAAACGCGCATGCATCTCTATCCGCCCACATTGCCGCTGCACCTGCAGAAATTCTGCCCTCGTACGGCTGCTGGTTTGGGTCGATGATTTGAATATCTGTAAGCTGAAGGATCTTGAAATCCTTGCCTGCCTGTTTTTCAACGGTCATCCTGATATAGTCGCTGTTGTTGCCGTTGTTTGATTGGCCGCAAGCAGCACAGGTAAAAACGAGTAAACACAGCAATAAGACAATCAATTTCTTCATTTTATCTATCTCCTTGTATACATAATTATATTCTACCATAAATTTGTTATAGTTCAATTAAAAAATCCAAATAAATTTAAAAATTTAAATATTATTTTGTAATCATGTTGCGAACGTAAATTTTTATATGGTAAAGAATGTACGGTGTAGTGTAGGGGCATCACAATGCTTGACAAAAAACTGCTTAATTGGTAAAATTTTTGTAAAATAATAAGGAAACACCGTTATAGAATTACAGAAATGGAAAAGAAATTAGTTGCTGACTTTCGCCCCGAAAATGATCCGTGGGCAGAGCCAAAAAGAAAACCTTCCGTGCGCTTCCCGTATCCGTGTGCGATTGCGGCAACGTTTGACGTTAAGCTGATTTGCCGTTTGGGTGCGGTTATTGCCTCGGAAACGGCGTCGAGGTATATAGATGATAAGTATATGCGATGCGTTAAGCTTCCTTCGTTTGGGGTAAATTGCAGTGAGCATGGCTTTGGCTCGCTGCCGGTAGTTGCGTCAAGCTGCGCAAGAGCTTTAACCCGTGGCGTTCAAAAGAGCTCAAGGTGTGTTGCATTTGTTGAAATTGATGGGGAGAAATGCTCTGGGGAATGGCTTAAAGAAAACGGCTCTCATGGTGTTATTGTTGGCGACGATATTATTAAAAACGTCGATTTTGCGCGATATAAGGGGGTAATTTATGCAAAGAACGTTTTGCCCTATGTGCTTGGCAGATTTGATTCTCTGGACCGAGCCGTTGAGGAAAAGGTTTTGTGCGCAATAGAAGCAGGTGCCGATTGTGGCGGCTTTTTTACAGAAGAAGCACTTGAGGATGCAGATGAGAAGAGAATTGCATTATCGGCAGAAAAGATCGAGGCTTTGCTCGATAAGATCGATATGGACTGTGAAGGCGGTGTTTTTTCTATTTGTGCACAAGCTTCGTATGCTGTTTGCAAAAAGGTTGCAACGGAAAGCATTGTTATGCTCAAAAACTCAGGCAACGTTTTGCCCTTAAATATTTTCACAACAAGAATTGCCGTAATAGGTGAAAGCGCAATGTCGCTTGAGGCAATCGGCGCAGAGGGGGATTGCAAGGCAAAAACCTGTATTCAGTCATTGTTGAGTGCTGTTGGCGGGCAAACTGAAATAATGTACTGTGCGTATCACGATGAGGATCCTGTTCTCGAAACTGAGGCTATCAAGATGGCGATGATTGCAGACGTGCTTATTGTTTTTGATAGCTTTGGGGATGATGAAATGGATGGATCGTACACCTCAAATAATAAATTAGCCGCCTTTTTCTCGCAAAAACTAAATAAAATCGCATCTAAAACAGTTGTTGTTGCGCTTGGAGCGCCGAGGGATTTGAGTATGTATGCTGATGCCGATGCCATCGTGGTAGCATGGAAGGGAGGAGGCATGGCTGCCGATGCTATATCCGACGTGCTGTCGGAGGTGTCGCCAACAGGCAGGCTTCCGTATAGCGTGGTGGCGGATAAGAACGGCGCAGTATATCCTGCCGGTTACGGCTTAAGCTATGGCAAGGTGAAAATTCTTTCGGCAAGCATTAAGGAAAAATCTATATTTGTATATCTTGTAAACGAACTGTATTACACGGTTAGAGAAACGGTATTTCTGTATAAGAAAACGGACAATCATTATGAGCTTATTGCATTTAAAAAGGAGAACGTTGATCCTCTGGATAGAAAAATAACGGTGTTTAAGCTGAATGAAGACTTTGAGGAAGGGCAGTTTTTTGTATCTATGCTTCCGTTTGGATGCGAGGAGTTTTCGCCCATTGAGGTAGCAGTTTACGAAGGAATATAAAAAAGACGTGGCATAACTGCCACGTCTTTTTTATTTCTTTAGTTTTCCTTATTTTTGGTGAACATCTTTTTTACGAACGGGCGAACCTGCATATCTGTCCCTAAAACAGCGGCTTTTAGGTTCTCAAAGTGCATTGCCATTATAAATAGACCAATTAAAGCTGTTAGGCAAGTTACCTCTATGCTTGCTGATTCTATGCCTACATACACAGTGAAAAGGATGCTTCCTGAGTAAGGCATTGCAAAAGTGTAATTACATATCAGCATAAGCGAAACGGCAATGATTAAAAGGATGATAAACAGCTTCCAGCTGTAAGCTAAAACTATTCCGCCAAATGTTGCAAATCCTTTTCCGCCCTTAAATTTTAAATAAAATGGAAAAACGTGACCGAGCACGGCGCCAAAGCCTGCATATAATCCGCAAACAGGAAGCTCATCGAAAATCACCATGGCAAGATTGTAGGAAAGAAACGCTTTGAAAATATCAAAAATCATAACAATCAAGCCAAGCACCTTGCCGAAATGAAGCATTACGTTTGTAGCACCAAGATTTTTTGTGCCGGATTCCTTTAAGTCCTGCTTTTTTATAAGCGAGATAATTTTTGCCGGGCTTATCGCGCCTATAAGGTAGCCGATAATCAAACTTAAAACTCTTTCCATTTTTTTATCCTCCCAAAGTAAGTTATATTCTTTTTTTGTTAAGAAAGTATTAATTCTTTGTTAAAATTATGTTAAATTTTGTGAAATTTTTTCACAACATTGAATTTTTACAGAGGTGATAACATTTTTATTATAAAATATTAAAAATAAAAAAAGAACAACAGTTTTTACTAAAGCGTTGATTTCGTAAATTTTCTTATATAGTGCTTTACAAAAGAGGATAAATCTATTATAATTAAATAAATAAGTTAGGCATTTTGCCGTTTAAATATGATAAGGAGAGTTAAATTGAAAATTCGCGAGTCGGGGGAGATGTATCTGGAAACGATATTGCTCCTTAAACAAAAAAAAGGCTCAGTTCGTTCGGTGGATATTGTAGAGGAGCTTGGCTATGCAAAGTCAAGTGTGTCGCGTGCGGTCAACCTGTTGAGCAAAAACGGATATATCCAGATTGCCGCCAACGGAGATATTACGCTGACGGACGGAGGGCTACAAAAAGCAAACGATATTTATGAGAGGCACGGCGTCATAACCAAGCTTCTTGTCAGCATCGGTGCAGATGAGGAAACGGCAGAGCAAAATGCGTGCAGGATAGAGCACGTTATTTCTCCTGAGCTCTTTGAAATAATTAAAAATCATATTGAGGTAAGCAAATAAGTGGCCTTTTTCGCGCAAAATTTGCAAAATATAGGTGAGTTATGAAGTATTTTACAGTTGATCTTTACGATTATTTCGGTGTTGAAAGAAATGGAAATGCCGGCGGAAGCCTTCGTGTCTATCTTCACGAAAACTACTCTGAACTGAATATGAACAGGCGTTATCCGGCAATGCTCGTTTTGCCGGGCGGGGGATATGCAATGGTTTCTGAAAGAGAAGCCGCACCTATTGCCGAAAGATATTTTTCTTACGGCTACAATGCGTTTATCCTCACTTATTCGGTGGTGCCCAGCCGTTATCCCACGCAGCTTGTTGAGGCGGCTATGGCAATGGCGTATATAAGAAGAAACGCAACGAGTCACTTTACGGATGCTGATCACGTCGCTGCAATCGGTTTTTCTGCAGGCGGTCATCTTTGCGGAAGTCTTGCAACGATGTTTGCGGATGAGGTTATCGGTCAGTATGTAGATCTTTCCGCCGAGGAGATTCGTCCCAGCGCGGCAGTTCTTTCCTATGCCGTGATAAACCCTCAGGAAGGGCTTTCCGGCGGCACGTTCTCTAATCTGTGCGGCGGAAACGATGAAATTCTTCCTCTCGTTACTATAGATGAAAGGGTGACGGAAAATACTCCTCCTCTTTTTATCTGGCACACCTTTAACGACGGCTGTGTGGACGTGAGCAATGCGATAAAGATTGCTGCGGCGGCAAGAGCGAACAACGTTCCTTTTGCTATGCACATATTCGGTAGCGGTCAGCATGGGCTTTCAACTGCGGATGGCGATGTATACAGCACCGCTGCTATGCCTCAAAACGTTAGCAAGGGCGTTGAAAACTGGTTGAAGATGTCGATTGACTGGCTTGCGGAAAACGGCTTTGGTTATAAGGAATAAGTAAGTTTTTTTTAAATCGTTATTTCGTTTAAATAATATAAATAATAAACAGCAAAACAAGCGCTGCCCTTGAGGCGCTTTATTGTTTTTTAGATTTGCATTGCAGCATCTTTTTAATTTGTTGAAAAAGATATAAAAAAAGCCTTGACAGATTTTGTGGATGTGGTATAATATTAGCAGTCAATAGGTTAGACTGCTAATTACTGGCAGGTAAAATCGAAAAGGAGGTAGTTTAAATGAAAAGCTTTAAAACGGAGTCTAAAAAGGTGTTAGACCTTATGATAAACTCCATATACACACATAAGGAAATTTTTCTGCGCGAGCTATTGAGCAACTGTAGCGATGCGATAGATAAATTATATTACAAAAGCCTAACTGAAAATATCGGTGAAATATCCAGGGGAGATTTCAAAATAGAGATCTCAATTGATAAGGAAAACAGAATTATCAAAATTTCCGATAACGGCATAGGTATGACAAAAGAAGAGCTTGAGAATAACCTTGGTGTTATTGCAAAGAGTGGATCGCAGGATTTTAAAGCTAATGCTGAAAAAAATGAGGACGTAAATATTATAGGTCAGTTTGGTGTTGGCTTTTACTCTGCGTTTATGATAAGCGATAAGGTAGAGGTTTTGTCTAAGGCTTACGGAAGCGAAGAGGCAAATCTTTGGTCCAGCCGCGGCGCAGAGGGGTATGAGGTTAAGTCTGCAGTTAAGGAATCTTACGGAACTGAAATAACTCTGTATGTCAAGAAAAACACCGAAGAAGAGGATTACGATAAGTTCTTGGAGGAGTACAGGATTCGTTCGCTCGTCAAAAAGTATTCCGATTATATTAGGTATCCTATAATGATGGAGGTAACCAAATATAAGCCGGCAGAAGAGGAAGGGCAGCCATCCGTACAGTACAAGGAGAATGAAACCCTCAACTCTATGATTCCTCTTTGGAAGAAGAATAAAACGGATATCACAAAGGAGCAGTATGCAGAGTTTTACTCTAATCTGTTTTATGATGGAAGCGAGCCGCTAAGATCCGTGCACTACTCCACCGAAGGTGTTGTGGACTACCGTGCGCTGTTGTTTATTCCATCACACGCACCGTATAATTATTATTCGAAAACCTTTGAAAAAGGCCTCAAACTGTATACAAATGGCGTTTTGATCACCGATTCTTGCGCGGACCTTTTGCCTGATTACTTCAGCTTTGTTAAGGGCGTTGTCGACAGTGAATTGACGCTGAATATTTCAAGAGAAACCATCCAGCAGGATCGCCAGCTTAAGCAGATAGCAAAGAGCATTGATAAGAAGATAAAGAGCGAGCTTGCCTCTATGCTTGCAAACGATAGAGAGGATTTTGAAAAATTCTGGGATGCTTTTGGTCTTCAGATCAAATATGGCGTTTATAGCGACTGGGGTGCACACAAGGACGGTCTTAAGGATCTTTTAATGTTCTATTCCGTTAAGAACGATAAAAAAGTTACTCTTTCAGAGTATATTGCTCAAATGCCAGAAGGTCAAAAATTCGTGTATTATGGTACGGCTAAAACTGCAGATGGCGTAAAGGCGTTGCCTCAGACTGAAGCTGTGCTTGACTGCGGCTACGACGTTTTGTGCTTTGTTGATGAAATTGATGAATTCTGTATCAAGGTGCTTGATTCTTATAACGAAAAGCAGTTCAGGAACGTTTCCGGTGACGACACGGGCATCGAGCAGTCTGTCGATAGCGAAGAGTATAAGGAAATTTCCGATTATATTAAGGAAGCGCTCGGCGAAAAGGTTGCTGAGGTTAAGATATCCGGAAGGCTCAAAAATCATCCCGTATGTCTCAGAAGCAAAGGTGAGCTTTCAATAGAGATGGAAAAGGTGTTAAATTCCATGCCGGATGCTCAACCCGGAAGGGTTAGCGCTCAAAAAGTTTTGGAGATAAACGAGGCTCACGCTATATTCCAAAAGATAAAGGAGCTTTTTGAAAACGATAAGGAAAGACTTTCAGATCTTGCTGAGATTTTGCTTGTGCAGGCTCAGCTTATTGAAGGCCTGCCTGTGGAAAACCCCACCGAGTATGCAGACAAGGTGTGTAAATTTATAAGTTAAGGAGATTATTATGACGCTTGAAGATATGAAGAAGCTTTTTGAAACCCGTCAAAGCTGTAGAAAGTATAATCCCGATAGAATACCGGATAGCCAAACGCTGAAGGAGATCACGGAGATGTCCATGATGTCCCCTTCCGCATGTAATTCGCAGCCGTGGAAGGTTTACGTTACTAACGTTCCGGAAAAGGTTCGTGGGCTTTCCAAATCCGTTCAGCCGTTCGGCGCTAATAAGTTTGCGGATAAATGCACGGCGTTTGCTGTTATAACAGAAACAGCTGCGTGCGCAAGCGAGAAGATAGGCGTAAAATACACGAAACGTGATTTTATTTCAAACGATCTCGGTATACTCTGTGCGCATTACGTTCTTGCTGCAAAATCGGCGGACATCGATTCATGTATTCTCGGCTTGTTTGAGGAAAAGGCCGTAAAGGCAGTTCTCGATATTCCCGAGGACTTGAAGGTAAGGCTCGTTATTACTCTTGGCTATGCTGCAGAGGATGATAAAATCAGGGATAAGGTCAGAAAGGATCTCGGCGATACTTGCGAGTTTATTCTACAATAAGTGCCCTTTTTCGCACATTATTTACTGCCTTTGGGTATAATGCTGAGAGAGATGTAAATAATTACTCCGTAGTGTGCCGCGAACTGGCGTATTTACATATAATGTAATAGGGCAGGTGCGGTAATAAACTTCAGGGGTAACACAATGATTAAGAGAGGAGAACTGTATTACGCCGACCTCAGCCCGGTTGTAGGAAGTGAGCAGGGCGGTATTCGTCCCGTTTTGGTTGTTCAAAATGACGTTGGAAACAAGTATAGCCCAACGGTTATAGCTGCTGCTGTTACCAGCAAGCTGGATAAGGCACGCTTGCCCACGCATATTGAACTGAGTGCCTCACAGTTTGGCCTTGCGAAGGATTCGGTTGTTCTTCTTGAGCAGATTAGAACCTTGGATAAAAGGCGGCTTAAGGATAGGATATGTATGCTTCCGAGCTCTACGATGGACAAGGTGAACGACGCTCTGCTAATCAGTCTTGGGTTTGGCGAAAATAACGGTGCGGTTAATTAAAACTGCCGTTTTTGTTTGTTTTAAGTAGTTAATTGATAAAAAACCTTCTTGCGAAAAATAGCGAGAAGGTTTTTTTATTGCAAACGCTTGCAAAATTCTTTTAATATGTTATAATATATTTAATATATTAAAATATTAAGGTGGACTATAATAATGTTTTCGTCGCTCCTTAGCGGTTGTTCCTTTAACATCGCGCATTTTTACATCGATCAGGACAAAAACTACTTTAAAATAGGAAGTCTTGAAATAGCGTACTATGCCATAGCAATTATGCTGGGTATGATAGTGTGCGTTCTTCTTGCAATCCCGCTTATTAAAAAAATCGGTCAAAAGCCGGATTTTTTGATGGACCTTTTGATTGGTATAATTCCCTGTGCAATAATCGGTGCAAGGCTGTGGTACGTGCTGTTTGATATCAATAGCTTCCACTCCTTTAAGGAAGTGATAGATATTCGCAGTGGCGGCCTCGCTATTTACGGCGGCGTTGCAGGTGGTGCGCTGGGTATTTTCATCGTCTGCATGGTGCATCGTAAAAAGAAGATAAAAATAACGTCCGTGTTAGACGTTGGCGCGGTTATGCTTCCGCTCGGTCAGGCAATAGGCAGATGGGGCAATTTCTTTAATCAAGAGGTCTACGGTGCTGTTGATCCTAACAGGACGGGCCTTCCCGTAAGCACGTTTATACAGAGCACGGGGAACTACCATTACGCGCTGTTTCTTTGGGAAGCAAGCATGAACGTTATCCTTTTTGCACTCCTGTATTTCTTTTTCTTTAAGTATAAGGGAAAGAGAAACGGTTACGCAATGGGGCTTTACTTTATTGGCTACGGGCTAATTCGCTTTATTATGGAGCCGATGAGGGATAGCGAATTTAACCTGCCTCTGTTCGGTATTCCGTCACTCGGCATGGTTTGGGTATCCGTTGCTGTAATATTGCTTGGGCTCTCTGTTCTTGCAGTCGTGTTCGTTAAGGACTTTAAGGACTGCGATAAGAGCTTTAAAAAATATTTTACTATGATGTTCGGCAAAAAGGAGAAGCCGGTAGCGGTTGCCGCAGATGAGGCTACGGCTTCTATAGTAGAAGAGCAGGAAAGACGTTCCCCTCCCGTTAAAAGCCTGAAGATAAACAGGGGAGAGGATGACGGCAAGGGAAAGAGCGACGAGTAAGGCCTGCAGTTTCTATATCCCCCCCATAAAACACGCGTTTTAAGGGGGTATATGCAAAATGAAAAAATAAATTTGATAAACAACAAGGAGAAATAAATATGAAAAAAGAGTTTAAGATCAACAAGTTTACTGTTATTGCATCGGCAGTGGTTTTCGTGTTTTCGGTAGTTTTGGCAGTTGCTGTAAGCAACAATCCCGATGCGCTTTCCAGAAACTGGTTCTGGGCGTTTGCCGGTGTTAATTGCCTTGGCTTTGGCATCGTGTTCTATATTCACGGCTTGGTTGCACAGAACAACCTTTGCAAAATAGCAGGCTGTGTGCTTTTCGGTCTTGGTATTCTTTGGCTGTTTACCGATATCGTATTTAATGGCATGAACAACACAGTTGGTTCTGCTTGGTGGATCGGCCTCTTAATCGGCGCAGTAGTCGGTGTGGCTGCATATTTTGTTCCCACGCTCATCAATAAAAACAAATAATCAAAGTCTAAACTTAACAGGTGAACTATGAACAAAAGGAATCTTACCCTATTAACGGATTTATACCAGCTTACGATGATGAACGGTTATCTGAACGAGGGATACGAGAATCAGATTGCCGTGTTTGACGTTTTTTTTCGCCAGCACAATTTAATAACTTACTCACTTGCTGCGGGGCTTGAACAGGCGGTAGATTATATCGTAAATCTTAAATTCGATGAGGATGATATCGCTTATTTTAAAAGCTTAAATCTTTTCGACGAGGGTTTCCTTAATTATCTTGCGTCGTTCAGGTTTACCGGCGACGTGTACGCCGTTCCTGAAGGAACGATGGTATTCCCGGGAGAGCCTATACTAACCGTAAAGGCACCCATAATACAGGCACAGCTTATTGAAACGGCGCTTCTCAACATTATAAACCATCAAACCCTTATAGCAAGTAAGGCGGCAAAGATATGCCACTCCGCAAGGGGGCAATCGGTGCTTGAGTTTGGTCTTCGCCGCGCGCAGGGCCCGGATGCAGGTATTTACGGTGCCCGTGCGGCAATAATCGGCGGATGTAATTCCACCTCAAACGTTCTTGCCGGCAAAATGTTTGATATAAAGGTTTCCGGCACACACGCTCACAGCTGGGTTATGAATTTTCCTTCCGAGCTTGAAGCCTTCCGTGCTTATGCGAGGACGTACCCTCACGCAACTCTTTTGCTTTGCGATACCTACGATACGCTTAAAAGCGGTGTTCCCAACGCAATAAAGGTTTTTGATGAGCTTAGAGAAAAGGGCTATAAGCCCTTGGGTATCAGGCTGGATTCCGGAGATCTTGCATATCTTTCCAAGGAAGCCCGTAAGATGCTTGATGCTGCCGGCTATAAGGATGCTATCATTTGCGCTTCGGGTGATTTGGATGAGTATTCCATAGCATCGCTCAGAAGTCAGGGCGCTGCGATAGATTTGTGGGGTGTTGGAACAAGGCTCATAACGGGTAACGATCTACCCGCTCTCGGCGGCGTATATAAGCTTGCCGCAGTTGAGGAAAACGGAGAGGTCATTCCCAAGATAAAGCTCAGCAATAACGCAATAAAGATCACTAATCCCGGGTTTAAAAACATCTACAGGGTTTACGATAATGCAACCGGAAAGGCCGAGGCCGATCTCATTTTCTTAAGGGGTGAGCATATTGATAAAACAAAACCTCTCACACTTTTCCATCCGGTTGAAACGTGGAAGAAAACCACCTTCACTAACTACACCTTGCGCGAGCTTCTCGTTCCGGTTATCAAGGGAGGTGAGGTAGTTTACAACTTCCCCAAGCTCAAGGAGATTGCCGAATATGCGCGCAGTGAGATGGATAGCTTCTGGGAGGAGTATCTCCGTATAGATCAGCCGCATATTTACAAGGTGGATTTGTCGGACGGATTATACAATCTTAAAAAAGAAATGATACGCAAGATGCGTGGAGAATAGTATGGTATACGTTCTTATTTTGTTCGGGATAATTATTTTGGATCAGGTTACCAAGGTGCTCGTTGCATCGCAAGGTGCGGGGTGGAGTGTTACGATTATTCCCGAGGTTTTTAGCTTTACCTACACGGTAAATAGGGGTGCTGCTTTCAGCTTTTTAGGTGATGCGGAATGGGGGCAGACGTTTTTCTTTGTGATAACGGTCATTATTCTGCCAGTGCTTTTTATAGCCTTTTTAAGGCTTGGAAAAAACAGAAAGTGGCTTAAAACAACTATTATCCTCATTTTAGCGGGTACGATAGGTAACTTTATCGACCGCGTTGTATTTAAGGGTGTAACTGATTTTATTTACGTGCACTTCTTCGCAAACTTTAACGTTGCGGATATTTCGCTTACAGTCGGCGCGATCATGCTTATATTCTGGTTTTTATTCCTTGATGACGAAGCGCTGTTTAGGATAGGAAAGAAGAAAAATGGATAAGCGTACCTTTGTGGTGGACGGTGAGTACGGTAGGCTTGATGCATATCTTGCCGAGATTACAGAGCTCAGTCGCAGCCACGTTCAAAAGCTTATTGAGGGTGAAAGCGTAACGCTTAACGGCTCCCCAACGAAGAGTAAGCGCTCGCTTAAGGTTGGCGACGTGGTTACCGTTGAATTTCCCGAGCCGGAGGGCATTAGTTTAGAGCCCGAAAATATTCCGCTCGATATAGTTTATCAGGATAGCTCAATAGCTGTAATAAACAAGCAGCAGGGCTTAACCGTTCACGCGGGGAGCGGTCAAAAGAGCGGCACGCTCGTCAATGCGCTTCTCTATCATTTGGATAGTTTAAGTGGGATAAACGGGGTTATTCGCCCAGGTATAGTGCATAGAATAGATAAGGATACGTCAGGCCTTTTAGTTGTTGCAAAGAACGATAAGGCGCATCTTTCGCTCTCCTCGCAGATAGCGGATAAGACGTGCGGCAGAACCTATCTCGCCCTTCTTTCGGGAATACTTGGTAAAGACGAGGGCCGGATCGAAACGTGCATAGAGCGATCTACGAGGGATAGAACCATGATGATGGTCTCTCAAAGTGGGCGCCACGCAGTAACCGATTTTAAGGTGTTAAAGCGCTATAATGCGTATACGCTTTGCGAGTTTAAGCTGCAAACGGGCAGAACTCACCAGATCAGAGTTCACTCAAAATACATGGGGCACCCTATTGTGGGTGATAAGGTGTATGGGCAAAAAACGTGCAAGTTCAATATTGAAGGCCAGCTTCTGCACGCATTTAGGCTTGAGCTTAACCATCCCGAAACAGGCGAGCGCATGACGTTTGAAGCGCCGCTGCCCGATTATTTCCAAAGGGTGATAAATATACTTGATAACAAATAAACCGCGTAAAACGCACAAAATCGCGGTTTTTTAACGCTCAAAGCTTCCGCCGTTGAGAGAGGTCGTATTTAGGCGGAGTTGTAATTACCATGTTAAAGATAAGCTCAGTTGAAAAAAACAGCGTAGGCAGCGAGCTTCGCCTTAAAAAGGGGTACGAGGTATTGTCCTTTGACGGTTATCCTGCTTGCGACGTTATAGATTACTTGTATTACGATTCTCGTGATGCGTTTACACTTTGCGTTGCTGACGCCAACGGAAAGGAGTTTGAATTTGAGATCGAAAAGGATGAGGATGAAACTCTGGGATTGTCGTTTGAGGACGACGGCCTTGAGATGAAAACATGTTACAATAACTGTATTTTCTGTTTCGTAGATCAAATGCCAAAGGGGCTGCGTCCCACTCTCTACATAAAGGATGACGATTATCGCCAAAGCTTTCTTTGCGGAAATTTCGTAACACTCACAAACCTTACTGAAAACGACGTTGAAAGGATTGTAAGATATAAGCTTTCACCGCTTTACGTTTCCGTTCACACTATGAACGGGCAGCTTCGTGAAAGGATGATGAATAACCGCTTTGCCGGTAAAATAACGGAGTACTTAACCCGTTTTGCAGCGGCGGAGATACTTATAAACACTCAAATTGTTTTAGTGCCGGGTGTAAACGATGGCGATGAGCTTGACTATTCGGCCCGAGAACTGTTTAAGCTTTTCCCGTACGTTCACACACTTGCCGTCGTGCCGTGTGGAATAACCAAGTACAGAGAAGGCTTGTACTCGATAGAGGATGCAAATCCGGATTATTGCAGGGGTGTTATAGAGCAGGTCGATAGGCTTAACTCGGAGTTTGGAACTAACTTCGTAACGCTGGCCGATGAGTTCTATTTTAAGGCAGGCTTAAACGTAAAGCCGTTCGAGTTCTACGGAGAGTTTCCTCAGATAGAAAATGGCGTCGGAATGACCGCGAAATTTCTCCGCGAGCTTGAGGAAAGCCTCGAGCCGAGAGAATGTGAAAGAACGCTGCTGATCGCAATAGGCACGAGCGCAGAAGGCTTTATCCGCGGATGCGCTAAGATGGTTGAAGAGCACTGTAAGTCCCTTAAAACGCATGTTATCGGCGTGGAAAACAAGTTTTTCGGTAGCACGGTAAACTGTAGTGGCTTGCTTACAGGCAGGGATATTCTTGCTGCGGTAAAGGCTTTTGATAAGCCGTATGACGCACTTGTTATTCCGTGCAATACATTGAGAGAGTTTGAAGAGGTGTTCCTTTGCGGAATGACCGTAAGCGAGCTTTCAAAAGAAATAGATAAGCCCGTGCTTGTAACAGACGGAACTGGCGAGGGCTTCTTTGAGGTTCTCACTTCAAAATAAGAATATAAGGAAAATATTATGTCAAAACCTATTGTTGCCGTGGTTGGTAGACCCAACGTCGGCAAGTCAACATTTTTTAATAAGATAGCAGGTAGAAAAATCTCCATCGTAGAGAATAAACCGGGCGTAACCAGAGATCGCGTCTATGCAGATGCGGAGTGGCTTAATCATAAATTTACCCTAATTGATACGGGTGGATTAGAGCTTAAGTCTGAGGACGAAATGTGGAAGCACATAAAAAAGCAGGCAGATATTGCAATTGAAACGGCAGACGTGATCATTTTTATGTGCGATTCGAAGAGCGGGCTTACTGCATCTGATTACGATGTGGCAGAAATTCTCCGCCACTCGAGAAAGCCCGTTGTTCTTGCTGTAAACAAGCTTGATAATTACGATCCTTCCAAGCTTTATGAGTTTTACTCGTTAGGTCTTGGTGAGCCGTTTGGTATTTCGGCAGAGCAATCGCAGGGTATGGGAGATTTGCTTGATGAGGTTTGTGCTTCGTTTAAGGATGCCGAGGCGGTATCCTATGATGATGATAGCGTTAAGATCGCAATTGTGGGTAAGCCAAATGCCGGTAAATCCAGCCTTGCAAATAAGCTGTTGGGCTTTGAGCGTACCATCGTTTCGAATATAGCCGGAACCACGAGAGATGCTATTGATACACCCGTTGAATACAAAGGCAAAAAGTATACGATTATTGATACAGCAGGTATTAGGCGCAAACGCAGTGTTGATGAGGACGTGGAGTATTATAGCGTAATTCGCGCTTTTGCCTCCGTCAGAAGGGCAGATGTGGTATTGTGCGTTATTGATGCAGAGCAGGGAATTACCGAGCAAGACGTTAAGATTATCGGCTATGTTCACGAGCAAGGCAAGCCGTCCGTTATCGTTATGAATAAGTGGGATCTTATTGAAAAGGATTCTAATACGATCAATAAGTTCAACAAGAAGCTTAGCGAGGATCTTGCGTTTATGGATTATTTTAAGTCCATATATATTTCAGCAAAAACGGGACAGAGAACGGAAAAGATCTTCTCCATGGTCGACGAGGTTTTAGAGCATTCTCGCTTCAGAGTAACCACGGGTACTCTCAACGATTTTATTTCGGACTGTATTCGAACCACCGAGCCCCCTACAAAAAATGGCAGAAGGCTCAAAATTTACTACTGCGTGCAGGATGATGTTTGTCCGCCCACGTTCATTTTCTTCGTCAATGACGAGGAGCTTATGCATTTTTCATACAAGCGTTTTTTAGAGAACAGTCTGCGCCGTGCCTTTGATTTTTCAGGCACGCCCATACGCTTGTTCGTTCGTAAAAGAGATAAGGAGGAGTAATGAAAACCTTTTCCGATATCTGGTGGGTGCTGGTTCTTATGGCGATAGGATCTTATCTTATCGGCAGCATCAACTTTTCAATAATGATTTCAAAAATGAAGGGGCGCGATATAAGAGGCGTTGGTAGCGGAAATCCCGGCATGATGAATATGAGCAGGAACTTCGGCTTGAAAATAGGCGTCCTTATTCTCTTCCTCGATATGCTTAAAGGTGTCATCCCCACGGTTGTTGGATGGGTTGTTTTTAGGAACGTAACCCTTGGAGAATCGACCTTTGTTTTGTCCGACCTAACCAAGTATTTTTGCGGGTTTTTCGCTGTTTTAGGGCACATTTTTCCTATTTATCTCAAGTTTAAGGGTGGCAAAGGAATATCTACAACGATAGGTGTTTTTGTCGTTGCTTATCCTTTGGTGGGGGTGTGCAGCGGCCTGTGCGGTCTCGCGTTTATTCTCATAACAAGTATGGGGTCAATGGGCTCGCTAATTGCTATAACGCCGCCTGCGATTGCTGCAGAAACGCTCTTGTATAACAGATATATATATAACTCGGTATCCGGCTATATGAAGCCTGATTCTCCCGACGTCAGGGCGGCCTTCGTGATTGCTATCGTGTGCATCTTGGGTATATGTCTTCTCGCTTGGTTTGCTCATTCAAGAAATATAGAAAGACTTATCAACGGAGAAGAGCACGAAACCTCGTGGTCTGAGATGATAAAGAAAATGAAGAAAAAGAAGCGTGCAGAGCGTCTTGAAAAGAAAGCCCGTGCGGCCGAAAACAATGGCGCGGGAAAAACGGAATAAATAATGAAAACCTCTCATATATTTACTGTATAGTAGTGACGGGAGGTTTTTTTAATGCAAAACTACGATATTTATAATGATATTGCCGAGAGAACTTCCGGGGAAATCTATATAGGAGTTGTCGGTCCCGTTAGAACGGGAAAATCGACCTTTGTTTCAAAATTTATGGAAAAACTCGTTATCCCCAACATTTCCGGCAAAAGCAAAAGGCAGGTTGCAACGGATGAGCTTCCGCAAGCAGCCGTTGGAAAAACCATTATGACAACCGAGCCAAAGTTTGTTCCCGCGCAGGCGGTTAGTGTTCAGTTTGGCAAGGTGTCTGCAAAGGTCAGGCTTATTGATTGCGTTGGGTATTTGGTGGACGGCGCTGTCGGGCATGAGGAGGACGGCGGTCCAAGAATGGTAAAAACTCCGTGGTCGGAGGACTTTATTCCCTTTGAAAAGGCTGCGGAAACAGGCACCAAAAAGGTCATTGAGGATCACTCAACTATAGGTATTCTCGTCACCACGGACGGAACGGTCGGTGAGCTTGCTCGCGGCTCGTACGTAAAGGCGGAGGAGAGAGTAGTCCGTGAGCTTAAATCGCTAAATAAGCCATTTGCCGTGGTTTTAAATAGCGTTGATCCAAGCGGAAAGGACGCTCAAAGGCTTGCGAAATCACTTTCCGATAAGTACGGTGTTCCCGTTTTGCCTGTATCGGTTGCAGAGATAGGGGAGGATGATATTAACAGAATAATCGAAACCGTGCTCTTTGAGTTCCCCATAAAGTCAATTGACGTGGACGTTCCAAAATGGGTAAGAAGCTTGCCTTCGAGTCACCCGGTTATAGCTGAGCTTTTAAAAGAAGTGGCCGAAAACGCGCAAAATATGAGCAAAATGAGTGATTATCACCACCTTGAAAACGTGTTTGAGGAAAGCGAAAACTTCTTGCCCGGAGCAGAGGTGCGGGCTGATCTGTCAAGCGGGGCTTTAAGCTACGTCGTCACGCCTAAGCCGGGGCTTTTTTATAGCATTTTAAGTAATGAGTGCGGCGAAAGCGTTGAAAACGAGTTTGAGCTTATAAGCTACGTCAGGGGCTTGAAGGACGCAAAAGTGGCCTATATCAAGCTTAAACAGGCACTTTTGGACGCGCAGGAGACGGGCTACGGCGTTGTTGCGCCCTCGCTTGATGAGATGTCGCTCAACGAGCCGGAGGTGGTAAAGCACGGGGGAAGATACGGAGTAAGACTGAAGGCGCAAGCACCCAGCTTACATATTATGAAGGTTGACGTGGAGGCAGAGGTCAGCCCGAGCGTTTCATCCGAGCAGCAGGGAGAAGAGCTTGTTAAATATCTTCTTTCGGAATTTGAAAATAATCCCGGCGGCATTTGGGAAACTAATATGTTTGGTAAATCCCTTTCCATGCTCGTGAGGGAAAGCATTGCGGGAAAGCTTGATGCAATGCCCAAAAATGCAAGAAATAAGATGAGAAGAACGGTAACCAAGATGGTTAACGAGGGTAAAGGCGGATTTTTCTGCATTTTGATTTAGTAATTGTAAAATTTTGTTTAAAGTGAAAAAAATTTGCAAAAGCTGGTATTTTGCAAAAAAATTTTGCAGGATCGCGGGTTAAATTCGCGGTCCTTTAACATTTTTTTCAACTAATTTTCACAAAACGCCAAAAAATGCTTGTATTATCGCGCGATATAATATATAATTATAATACAAATTCATTTTGTTAATCTGTTAGAGGTCGTGCGTTCTTGCACAATCCTCAAAGGAGAAAATTATGAAAAAAGTATTACTCATGATATTGACGGCTATCATCGTTTCAACCGTCAGTGCCGCTTGTGCGATCACGGGTGTAAAAGAACGCCCTGTGTTCACAGGCGATCCGGCCGTTTTGGCTGAAGCTTGGGATGCGCAAGATGCAGTTGCGCCTACGGAAAGGAAGGAGTCTTCCGGTAGCTTTTCCGTTGTAAATCCTGTGATTGACGCGTCGTTTATGACCGATAAGGGATTGAGGTTTACCCTTCCGTTCGGCGATGGCGCTTTTGTCAGCTCAGCTCTGCCCGACGATGCTACTGAGATTTCCCTCGGCGTCGTCATGGTTCCCGCGGCTAATCTTTCAGGCAACTGGCAGGGCGAGTTCGTTTCCGGAAACACCTTTGTTAAAACAGGTCATTCCGTATACGAAAGCTTTATGGGCGAGGTGTTTGCCGATAAAGCCGCTGTTGGCGGTTATTCCTCTCTCGGTGCGGTAGCGATTGCCACGCTGCAGGAAAGGAATTACGAAACTGATATTTCCGTTCGCGGTGTAATTCGTTATACGTCGGCGGGCGAGGTTAAATATCTTTATGCGGACTCTTACGTGAGTGCAAATTTATATGATGTGCTTTATAACGACTATTACCTTGCCGGAAAATCCGATAAGATGGGATTTACCGACGAGGTTGTTTCCGTTGTAAGCGCCCGTAGAAGCTTCAACAAGCAGTTAAAGAAGGAGCTTTCCGCTCAGTTTGACGAATACGTTACCACCAAGCAGGCTGCAGAGGGTAGCGTTTTTGACTTTGCTGCGGATGAGGTTTCCGTTATTTCATTTGGCGGTGACGTAAGCTTTTCCAAGTTTGCTCTTATCTCTCACGTGCTCGATAAATCTCTTTGGGCAAATCGCCTGGGCTGTGATGAGGCCGACGTTTGTGCGCGCGCGTATGCAGACGGGTTTATTCAGCAGAATATTGATGGGCAGGCTCTCGCCGCTTCAAATAAAGCGAAGATAGTTGTTTCCGTTCCCGCAAATGAGCAGAAGTTCTCAACGAGCGGTCAGGACGTTTTCGTTATCACTGTAGCTTCCGAGCAGTTTGTCAGCGTGAATACCGTGAGTGGTCCGTTCGTTTACGACGGTGAAAACAAGCTTGAAGGTATCGTTGCGTCTGTAGACGGTGCGGAAAAAGAAAGCTTGATTTATTCGGTAAACGAGGTTGTTGACGCCGGCAATTATTCGGTTGAGATCTCCGTTTCGGATAAGAATATGCTTTTTGACGGAAAGGCTGTGGAATCCGTAACCGTTGATTTTACGGTTGAACGCAAGCAGATAGCTGTAAGCGCAAAAAACGTAACCGTAACCTACGGTGATCCCGAGGCTACTCTTTCTATTGCAGAGGCAGAATACGCCGGCGTTAAGGTTGTGCTCGAAAGAGAAAAGGGCAACACCGTTGGCGAATATGCAATAACCGGTAGAATTGAAGACAATAACTACGAGGGCACCGTTGCCCCCGCGGTTTACACTATAAATCCCGCTGTTGTAGGGGCAAAGCCCTCTGCAAACACGGTTTTTGCACCTTTTGTTTACAGCGGTGCTGTGCAGACGGTAGATACCACTAACGTTGCGGCTGAAAACACCGTGATAGAGGGTACCGTTTCCGCAACTCTTCCCGGTGAATATTCGTTCACCGTAAAGCCTGCGGATAACTATGTTTGGTCGGACGGTAGCAACGAAGCCGTTCTGTTCGTGTGGAAAATAAACAAGGCTATCACGGCAAACGATATAAACGGAAGCTTCTATGCAACGTATAAGGACGTGCTGTCCTCCGTTGCTCTTCCCGATGGCTGGCAGTGGGTACAGCCCAACACCGTTCTTGACGAGGTTGGCGTAACCACACATCTCGCCGTTAAAAGCGATTCTATCAACCACACCACCGTAACTCTCGGCGTAAGCGTGGTTGTATCTAAAGCTTCTATATTAACAGACGGCATCGTATTTGAGGACGTTAAGAAGATATACAACGGCAGCGAGCAGAAGCCTGAAATTTTAAACGTTCCCGATATGCTTACCGTAAGCCTTTCTGCAGGTGCAACCAACGTTGTGGACGGAGAGGTTGCCGTTACCGCAAGCTTTGCCTTTGTTGACGGTGCTGTGGATGAGCTTGGAAACCTTTATTCCGAATACTACGCATTGCCTCTTCCCATAAAGGCAAATATAACCATCACTAAAAAATCCGTTGCTGTAGTATGGAACGTAGCCGGTCCGTATATTTACAACGGCGAGGAGCAATCTCCCACCGCTACTGCAGGCGGGGCTGAAATCGCAGTAGAAAAGAGGATAAATGCAGGTAGTTACATTATATCTGCGTACCTTACCGATGCAGAAATCAACAAAAACTACATACTCACAAACGTCAATACCACGTTTGAAATATTACCCCAGCCCGTTGTAAAGCCCACCCTCACGGGTAACGTTGGCGACGTTTACGACGGAACTGTAAAAACCGTTGCTCTCTCTGCAAATCACGAGGGATATAGTATTACAGCATTGTCCGTTACCTCGTCTGTAAACGCAGGTGTTTACAGCGTAACGGTAGCGTTGAATAACACCGTTGGTGGCAGTGGGGTTCTTCCCATTATCAACTACGTGTGGGCAGGTGAAACAGGTGAGGATGCCCTGTTGCCCGTAATTTTGGGATGGGGAATATCCGCAAGAGAGATTACCGTATCGTCCGCAAGCGGATACAAGAGATATGACGGTACTCCGCTCAAGAAAAACGCAATCAGCGATCTTTCTTCAGATGATCTCGTTCTCGGTCACGTGATCTATTCTGCCGAATTTACAGGCGAGCAGACCGTTAAGGGTAAATCAAACAACACGTTTGATAACGTGCGCATTAAAAACGGTGACACGGACGTTACCTCAAACTATCTAATAACCAGAAGCTACGGTATATTAGAGGTAGGTTACAAGCTTGTTTCCGTTCCTACCGTAAACGAAAATCTCGTTTATAACTTCGGTGAGCAGGCAGGCGTTAACTACGCAATCGGCGAATATGTTTTCGTTGACGGAAGCGTACTTAAGGCAACTGATGCAAAGCAATACAGCGCAGAGGCAGAGCTCTCTAATCCCAACTATGCGTGGGATGTTGCAGGCGAGCCCACGTCTAACGTTACGTTGGAGTGGAGCATAGCTCCCATGAAGGTTGCAAAGCCCACCGCTAACACCTTCACCTACGATAAGAGCGAGAAGAGCGGCGTTAACTATCCCGGTGATTTCGCCACGTATTATGAGTTTACGGCGGGCAGCGTTTTAACTGCTACAAAAGCAGGCGAATACACTGCGACTGCAAAGCTCAAAAACACTGATTCTGTAAAGAATTTTGTATGGGCAGACGGAAGCTTGACCGATACTGAGATCGGTTGGGCTATTAACCGTGCAACCATGGTGATAACCGCAACGGGTGTTTCTGCAGGTGCTTACGGCGCAAGCAACAGCATAACCGTTACCGTAACCGATCAGTACGGAGATCCCGTCACCTTGGATGAGTATCGCGTTTATTATTCCGATACCGTTGAGCTTAACGCATCCAACTTCGCCGTAAGCGGAACTCAGATCAACCCCGTTTACAGTATAACGTGCAACAAAACCGTATATTATTATGTTGATGCTAAAAACTACACCACGGCAAACGGAGTGGTTGGCGGTAGCTCTTTTGTAATAATCAACCAAAAGGTTAACAACGCAATCGTTACTGTAGATAAACTCGATTCTAACGGAACGCGAGTTTATGACGGCACAACTTCAACCTTCCATTTGACCGGCAACCCCTCAAGCGTAGGCTACACGGTAAAATGGTACAGTAAAAACGATCTCACCACTCCCTTGGCAGGTTCTCCCGCAAACGTTGGTGAGTACGTTATAAGCGTCACCTTCGAAAACACCATTGAGTATGCAGGCTGCACGGTAGAGGAAGAGTTTGAGATTGCTGCTCGTCCCATAACCGTAACGGCAAAGAGCGTAAGCAAGGTTTACGACGGCACGGCACTCACCGCAGCTTATGACATTACAGGCACTCTCGCAGGTAGCGAAACGGCGAGTGTAAACGTAAGTGGAACCATCACGAACGTAGGCTCTGTAGTAAACGAAATCACGTCCGTAGTAATAAAGAAGGGTGGGACAGACGTAACCAAAAACTACGCAATCACAAAGGTAAACGGTTCCCTTACCGTAACTGCAAAGGCAGCAAGCGTATCGCTTAATTTGTCTAAAACCGCAGTTGTTTACGGCGAAAAGGTAACCGTAACT
>JAFVXM010000013.1 GCA_017501205.1 Clostridia bacterium | reverse complement strand
GTGGGCATCGGCCAGAGCGTTGCGTCGCAAAGCGTTTCCATTTCGTCTGCCGCTGTGCGAACCTTTTGCATGGACGCGAGAACCTTGTCCCTATAATAAACGGCACACTCAAGCACGTCTGATATACCCGTTGCCTTTTCAAGATGTGCCTCAAGCTCCTTAACACCTGCCATCATTTCGGAATTGAGCTTGGAAAGCCTCGTTGCTGCCGCAACATCAACGGAAGCATCCACGTCGGGAAGTGCCTGCTTCTTTGCCGCTATGCACGCGCATGTTTTAGATACGCACGCGTTGACCGCGTGATAGATGCTCTTCTTTGCGATCTCTGCCGTGGTTAACGCCTCTATGCGGATGGTTTTGCTGTAGCCCTCAAGCATAATTTCGCTGCGCGCCTGTAGCTCGTGGCGGGCAAAAACCCCGTATTTCTCAAATAAACGCACGTTTTTCTCTTCGGTAAGGAAGGGAATTGCATCCACGGTATTCTTCGCGTTAAGAAGGCCTCTTCTCTCTGCCTCCGCAATCCACTCATCGCTGTAACCGTTGCCGTTAAAGATAATTCTCTTATGCTCACGAACGGTTTTTATTATAAGCTTATCCGCAACCTTGCCCGCATCCTTCGCCTTTTCCATCTCACAGGCAAACTCATCGAGAACACTCGCTACTGCGGTGTTGAGTACGATGTTGGGATCTGCAACCGAGAAGGAAGAGCCGAGCATACGGAACTCAAACTTGTTGCCGGTAAACGCAAACGGAGAGGTTCTGTTTCTATCCGATTTATCCTTACTGAACGTGGGCAATGCAGAGCCGAGAACCATCTTCTTTTTGCCGCTCGCAGTGAATTCCTTGCCGCCGTCAATAGCATCTATAACCCTTTCAAGCTCATCGCCAAGATACATTGATACTATAGCGGGAGGCGCCTCCTGCGCGCCGAGACGGTGATCATTGCCGGCACCCGCAACGGATACCCTTAAGAGATCCTGATACTCGTCAACCGCCTTTATTACAGCTGAAAGGAATAGCATGAACTGCCTGTTTTCGGCAGGGTTTTCACCGGGATCAAATATATTCTCGCCGGAGTCGGTAGAAATAGACCAGTTGTTGTGCTTGCCGCTTCCGTTAACGCCCTCAAACGGCTTTTCATGAAGCAGGCAAACCATACCGTGCTTATCGGCAAGCTTTTTCATAAGCTCCATAGTGAGCTGGTTATGATCGGTTGCTATATTCGCGCTATCAAACACGGGGGCAAGCTCGTGCTGAGCCGGCGCCGTTTCGTTGTGACGGGTTTTTGCAATTACGCCAAGCTTCCAAAGCTCAGAGTCAAGCTCCTGCATGAACGCGAGTACGCGCGGCTTGATCGCAGCAAAATACTGATCGTCAAGATCCTGCCCCTTGGGAGGCTTTGCGCCGAAAAGCGTTCTTCCCGTATATATAAGGTCAGGCCTTTTTGCCGCAACCTCTTTATCAATAAGGAAATATTCCTGCTCCGGTCCAACAGTGGCAACAGCCCTTTCAACGTCCTTACCGAGCAAGGCAAGCACCCTCTTCACCTGCTTTTCGATTACCTCCATCGAGCGGAGAAGGGGCGTTTTTTTATCGAGAGCCTCGCCCGTGTACGAGCAAAACGCCGTGGGTATGTAAAGGGTATCTCCCTTTATAAATGCGGGAGAGGTGGGATCCCAGTCGGTATATCCCCTCGCCTCAAAGGTAGCCCTTATGCCGCCGCTGGGGAAGCTTGAAGCATCAGGCTCGCCCTTGATAAGCTCCTTACCCTTAAAATCGGAAATAACCTTGCCGTTGCGCTTTTTGGAAAGGAAGGCGTCGTGCTTTTCAGCGGTCGTACCCGTCATGGGCTGGAACCAGTGCGCGTAGTGCGTTGCGCCCTTTGATATAGCCCAGTCCATCATTGCCTTTGCAATCTTATCTGCTATTTCCTTTCCGAGCGGAAGATTGTTTTTAACGGTATTTTTAAACGCCTCGTACGTTTCGGGCATAAGCATCCTCTGCATAACCTCGTCGTTGAAAACGTTTATTGCAAAAATCTCCGAAAGCTGTGTCATACTAATCTCCTAAAAGTAGAAAAGCCGCCTTTTTCAAGCATTATCAGCATATTGGCGGCAATAAAAAGTTATTCGCTCTTGCCGTTCATATCGTAAAGCATCTTAAGGCCCTCAAGCGTAAGCTTCCTGTCAACCACGTCGATACAAGAAGCCTCCTTTGCGATGAACTCGCCAAGGCCGCCGGTTGCAATAACCTTAGTATCGCTCTTGCCCGTTTCAGCCTTGATCATGCTGACGATGCGCTCAACAAGCCCTGCAAATCCATAAAGCAGACCTGCCTGCATATTAGTTACGGTATCCGTGCAAACGACCTTACCGGGAAACTCAAGCTCTATATCGGGGAGCTTCGCCGTACCGTTAACGAGAGAATCGAGCGAGCCCTTTATTCCGGGGGCAATAACGCCACCTATAAGCGCGCCCTTTTCGGTTATTACGTTAAAGGTGGTTGCCGTGCCAAAATCTATAACCACGCACGGGCCACCGTATTTTTTAAACGCAGCAACGCTGTTTACAATTCTATCCGCGCCAACCTCTCTGCTGTTATCCACCCTGATATTCAGGCCGGTTTTTATTCCGGGGCCCACAACAAGAGGCTTAACGCCGAGGAAGAACTCGCACATATGACAGATCGTATAATTGAGCGCAGGAATAACGGACGATAGAATAACGCCGTGTATATCCTTAACCGAAATGTTAGAGCTGCTTAAAAGGTTTAACAAAATTGCGCCGTATTCATCGGCAGTCTTCTTCTTTTCAGAGGTTACGCGGAAGCTCGCAACAAGCTCATCCCCTGCGTATACTCCGTATTTGATGTTAGTATTTCCTACGTCTATAACGAGTAGCATTTCCTTCTCCAAATCAGTATTTTCTTTTTTCAACTATTTCAGAAACCCTGTAAATCGCAGGGGAAAGCAACATATTGACAGCAAACTCAACCAAGAAGTTTACGCCCGCACAAACCACAACCAGAAAGTAAATTACCGTTTGGCCATCCTCTAAAAAGTTTGCACCGATGGTATCGCTCATGGTGAGTGCGCCGAGAATAAACAGCCCTGTGTTGATTATAGGTGCCGCTCCTGCAGCAATAAACGTGGCGAGATATTTCTTCTTTTTGTATATCGCCTTGTAGATAAATGCAGAGCCAACGCCTGCAGCCGTAGCCTTAACGATGCAGATGAGCGAGGTTATAACGGGGTGGTCGTTAAATATGATAGCGGTAAACGGATCCGCACCCGTAATGCCGGCAAACAACGTGATCACACCAAAAACCAAGCCGAGCATGCCCCCGTAAAAGGGCCCGAGTATCATGCCGCCAAGCACGATGGGCACCAAAGTAAGGCTGATTTTTACCATGCCGAGCGGTATGCTGGATGCAAATACCTGAAGCACGATAACGAGAGCAAGCAATATGGCAAACCACACTATTGTGCGCACCAGGCTTTTCTCTTTTTTTTGTTCCATTTTGTACCTCCAATCAAATTCCATACAAGGATATTTGTTGCAAAATGCAACGCTTATGAAATTTTTAAAAAGTCAGACCCTTAAAGGTGTCTGCTGTTTTTTATTTTATCACAACGCCGTTCTTTTTGCAACCGTTTTACATATATGTAAAATATTGCCAGAAATATCAGATTTTTAACCACCGCAGTAACCAAATTTACTGTCCGTGCGTAATATGGAATAGAAACGGCTGAAAAGCAAAAGTACATACGTATAGTCGTTTCCGCGGGAAACCGCAATAAACGTTAACGGAGGAACGAACTATGATGAACAATTTCGGTTGCGGCGGCAACAACGGCTGCCTTTGGATTTTAATAATCCTTCTCATCCTTTGCTGCTGCGGTGGCTGTATCGACGGCATACTGGATAAGCTTTGCAACTGTGAGTGCCTTATCCCTCTTATTCTCGTTTGGTGTTGCTGCTGCAACAAGGACGGACACGGCCTCGGCATCGGTGGATGTTGCAAATAAAAAGTGGCGTTTATCGCGCATTATCTCACAAAAAGCCCCCACTCTCCGTGGGGGCTTTTGTCGTTTTTATTTTACTGTGCCCTATAAAAGCACAAATATTTTAAAAGTGCGATCTGCGTTTTTGCATCCTTGATCTCGCCGGATGCCACCATTTTAGCGGCCTCGTCTGCCTTAATAACCTTAACGGATAAAAACTCGTCCTCGTCGGTATGAGCGCTCCGCTTTTCCAGCCCGTCGGCAACGTAAATAAAAATGCGTTCGTCTGAATACCCGGGCGTAGGATACACCTCGCCGATGTAGGTGAGCCTTTTTGCATAATAGCCCGTTTCTTCCTCAAGCTCCCGCCTCGCCGTGAGCATGGGATCCTCCTCTCCGTCACGCTTGCCCGCGGGCAATTCCAAAACAACTCTGCCGTAAGGATAGCGGAACTGCTCAACGAAGAGTATTCCGTCCTCCGTTTCGGCAATTACCGTGGAGCCGCCGCTGTGCCTGATATACTCACGCATTGCCGAGGAGCCGTCCTCAAGCTCCACCTCGTCTACGTTAAGCTTTACAACCTTGCCATCGTAAAGAAGATGGCCCTTCTTTTTCTTTTCAAAATGTGCCATTGTCAAATTATGCCGTGATCGGCAAGAAGCTCCTCCACCTCATCCACGTGATTTTTAACTCTTTTAACGTTTGAAATTGCGTATTTATATGCGATAAAGAGGGCTTTTAGCCTTTCGGTGCGGTACTCACGCGCCTCCGTTATCATCTCGTTAAGCACGTAAACAACGTCCCTCGAAACGCAGTCCTTATTATCCGCCTCCACTATCAGGCGGCGATCCTCCTCTAAAAGCGAAACCAAACCCACAAGATACAAACTATCTATATTCGGTTTAGAAAAGCGCCCCTCTCTGCTCTCCTTTATGTTGCTGGCGCAAATAACCGTTTCAACCACGTTCTTAACCGCGTTGCGGAAGGGAAGCACGAGGAAGTTAATAAACTTTGCGTAGCTATCGAGGAAGCTCTCGTCACTCGGAAAATAGGTGGTCAGGAACACGTTAAAATCAATATCGCCCGAGGTGATATCCTTAAGCAAGTAAAAGCAGAGTGCTATTATCTGCTTTTTATTTTCGGGCATAACGAAGCTGCACACCTTGCCGTTTTTTATAAAGCTGCGCTCCTTTATCTTTTCAACGTCCTCACTTGAGCAGCAAAACTCGAATACCTCGAAAAGTATGCGTGACGCAGAAATCGTCACTAACATTTCCTCTATTTTCTTGATTGCAAATAAATATTTGCCGTTAATAACCTCGTCCGCCTTATCCAAAAAGCGCTGAAGGGACTGTTCTCTCGTTACCATACTGCCACCTTGTATATTTTATATATACATAATAACATAATTGCGCAACTTTTTCAAACAATTTTAACGCTTAGTATAAAATTACGAAAAAAGGTGTTGAAGCTTACCTAAATGTTGCGCCGTATCACCCACGCAAGCACAAGCAGTTGAAAAATAAAAAAATTTTCAAAAAAGACTTGATTTATTTAAAAACATACTGTATAATAATAACCCAATAAACTTTAAGCTGAGATCGTGCGGATATGCGCCATAAAACCGTTGCTTTTTAGGTAATGATAAAAGATATTACGGCTTTTATGCAGCGTGTGAAAGTGCGGCATAGCTTAAAAATAAACTGAAAAAGGAGTGTAATATGAAATCCATTCAAATTTCTCTGCAAATGGCTAGCTCTGTTAAGGAATTCGTAAATATCGTTCAGAAGTACACTTACGATATTGACCTCCGTTGCGACCGCTACGTTGTAGACGCAAAGTCCATTTTGGGCATCTTCAGCCTTGATCTTTCCAAACCCATCAACGTTGAAATCCATTCTGACTCTTGCGAAGATCTCTTAGCGGAGCTTAAATCCTTTCAGGCTTAACTTTCAAAGTAACTAAATTACCCAAGGGGGCACAAAATGCAACAGGTTAAAGGCGAAGCGTTGCTTAACAAGTTAATATTGCTTTTCGTCTTTGACAAAATGGAGGTTCCGCTTTCGGAAAACACTATTTTGGATATGTGCACCTCAAGCAATAGCTGGATGTCTTATATGGACTGTAAGCCCATACTCTCCCAGCTTAAGGACTGTGGGTTTATCTACGTGATAAACTCATCCGGCGATCCTCTTTATTCGATCACGTCGGACGGAAGGCTGTGCCTTGCTAATTACTTTGTAAAGATACCAACGAGCACCAGAGAGGAAATTGCGGCTTTCATCAAGAAAAACCGCAACCGTTACCGTAGAAAACAGGATTGCTTTGCCGACTACTTTATGAATAAGGACGGTACCTATACCGTAAACCTTAAAATTGTGGAGCCGGCACAGCCCCTGCTTGAAATGAAATTTGTAGTTCCCAGCAGGCAAATTGCCAAAAACATCTATCGTAGTTGGGAGGATAAGGCAGCGGATTTTTACGCGCTTATCTATGAAAATCTTGTAGACTGAGGAGAATAACTATTATGAACACTTATATTACGAAAGGTACCTGTTCGCGCCAAATTCTTTTTGACGTTACCGAAGACCACAAGCTTATCAACGTTAAATTCATCGGCGGCTGCAGTGGCAACCTTCAGGCCGTATCTCGCCTTGTAAACGGTATGCACATCGACGAGGTTATAAAGGTTCTTAAGGGAATAAGATGCCAGGCAGATACCTCTTGCGGCGACCAGCTGGCAAAGGCTCTTATCGAATACAAAGAAAAGCATAACATTCAGTAAGCTAAAAGCCGCGGCAAAGTTGCCACGGCTTTTTTGTTTGTTTTAAGGGGTTTTTACTCCTCACACAGCATTATGTAGGGAGTTTTAAGCTCTCCGCCCTCGCCAAGCGGAATAACCGTTCCACCAACGAGAGGCGTGCCTACGTCCGAATACGAACGCACTATTTCACCGCTCGACGCAACGTAATTAAGGGAATCGTAAGTGGAGCTTTTTTGCCCGAACTGAAGCCTTACGCCCTCGTATATAACACTCGCGCTAATTTGATGCTCGTGCCCAACGAAAACGGAATCAAACCCGCTTTGCTTGATAGCCTTCCAGGTGCGCATTGACGTATCCCACGCACTGACGTTGCTATTTACAATTCCAAACTCGCCGGGCTTGCCAACCTCGTCAAAATTTATCAATTCCTGCTCGGCAGTGTTTACGTATCCGTATCCGCTCCAAGCGTTTATAAACGCCTTGATGGGAATATGAAAACATATAGAAAAGTGCGTTTTAGGGGACTTTTCTTTTATTTTGCCAACTTCACTCTCCATCCAATCAACCTGATCGCTCTCAAAACCCAACCCCATTGAGGTATGCCCGTTTGAAAAAGATTCGTCGCTCGTAAGGTTGGAATAACCGTTGGAGTCCATCATAAAGAACACCCTTTTAAGCTCTCCGCCTTGAACGATACCCACGGTGTAATTGCCGTTGCCCGTCAAAACCCTTTGGCGGAAAAGACAGTGCTTTGCGATAGCGTACTGATCACACTGCCAATTAACGCCCATCCTGCTTTCAGCCTCGTGATTGCCAAAAACCGGCGCCCACGGTATACCGAAGCCATCCATAAATTCTATAAACGCAGTCAGCGCACTGCCGTCGTCGTCAAACTCTCCGTACACGACGTCACCCGTCAGTATAATTAAATCGGGGGACGACCTTTCTATCAAATCACGGAGGTATTTAAAGCACCTATCCTCCATTTTATCGCGCGCCCAATAATCGGGCAAGCTACCAGAAAGGCGGTTTGACGTTCTGCTTTGAGATGAGTCTATAATTTGCGTATCGGTAAGCTGAAGGACGGTTATATCCTTGCCCTCTGCAACCTCAACCACGAAGTCCACGAGCTTTTCGGGAGAAATCTCCTCCTTTTCGCTCTGCTTATTTTTTAAATTACAGCCCATAAAAGAAACCAAAAGTATAATCAAAACGATTAAAAGCCCCGTTTTTCTCACGTTTTCTCACCTTTTACCAAAATATCAAGTTTTTGAAAAGGCATTGATAAACTAATATCAATGCCTTTCTTTTTATAGAATTTCGAGGTTCTTGCGGAAGATTCTCTTAAAGTCTGCCCCACACGCAAGCGCATCCTTAATTTCAAGTGATGCGTCGCCGTCAACCTCGGTCTTCATGATTACCGAGTCACCGAGAACGTCACAGTTAAGGCCGTGAACACAACCGGACATGCTCCTGTCAAGACTCTCCGCTATCCTGAGCATTACACCCAGCTTTCTGATTGCCTCAACGTCTTCCTCGGAAATATAGTCCTTATATTTAGCCCAGTCACTCATATTGAAATCGTCGCTGTTGTGGGCTATGCACACGAAGGATGCCAAAACGATCTCTCTGTGAGTTATACCGTAAAGGTGTGAGTTGAGCACGATATAAGCACTGTGCTTATGATAATCGTAATACTTAACGGATTCGCCGGAGTCGTGCATGGTTGCGGCAACCTTGAGTATTTTGAGATACTGACGGGGGAATTTGTGAAGCACGCGAAGCTGCTTAAACAGCTGAACGGAGAGGTTTACAACCTGATCCACGTGCTTTACGTTGCACTTGTAATATCTGACCAAAGTATTCAAGGAATAGCCTAAAACGTCGGTTATCGGCTTTTCTGCGGTTGAAGGCATTGCGTAATTAAACATAATTCCTTCTCTTAAGCCGCAAGCAGAAACGGTGAACTTGGAGAAGCTTAAGTACTTCATAAACGCGTTCATAACAGCCATTGCCGCAGGCAGAATATCAGCGCGGGAGGATGATATACCGCGTATTCTCTTCTTCTTATCAAGATCCATACTTCTGATCTTGCCGTAGATCTCATCATACTCCTCAGCGGGAACAACGTAATTGTGGGTGAGGTTTAAGGGGCACTTGCGTACCATCTTGCTTATTCTTGCAACCGTTCTGAACGATCCGCCAACGCCTATAAACTGCGTTTCGAGATCCAAGGTCTGCAGCCACTCAAGCTGCTTGAGCTGCTCGGTAAAGAACTCCTCAACCTTCTCGGTCTGCTCCTGCGGAGTCAGGCCGTCGCTACCAAAAAGCTCAGTGAGAGTTACGCTACCGAAGGGCAAGGTTTCGTAAGCAAGAAGATTTCTCCTGTTATAATAAACGATTTTAGTGCTTCCGCCGCCGATCTCAAGGATGATACCCTTAGGTATGTCCATCGTATTGATAACGCCCCTGTAAACTGACGTTGCCTCTTCCTCAGCAGTCAAAACACGAAGCTTAATGCCGCAGGTTGCTGCAACCTCATCCAAAAAGCTGCGCTGGTTTTTTGCGCGCCTTACTGCGGCGGTTGCAACGGCTATGATGCGCTCGATCTGGTAAGCGTCACACAGCTTGCGGAACATTTTTAGCGTCTTTATGGTTTCGGCAATTCTGGTGGGCTTTAAAAATCCGTCCCTCTCCATATCCTTGCCGAGTCGTACACTCTCTTTTAACTGGTCGATAACGATAAAATGACCGTCGCCCAACAGCTCTACAACCACTAACCTCGCGGAGTTAGAGCCGAGGTCTATAATGCCTATTCTTTCCAAAATATATTACCTCGTAATTAAGTTTTAGTTTTCACGATTAGCATTATACCACAATATATTGTAGTTGAACAGAGTTTTTTTGAATTTTTGTGCACTTTTTTTGCAATTATTTTATTTTTGACAAAATTTTACATCCAAATTGCAAAAACCAACTCATTTACCCCCTAAAACACCGCTAATTCTGCTTTTACCCCTTTTTAACCCTATATACAAATTGCACAAAAACGCAATCATAAAAGCTTGTTTTTTGGTATTGATTGTTATTTTTTTTCAACTTTTTAAACATTTTCTTTTATTTTTGACCAATTTTTGCAAGCTTAGTTGCAAAAAACTGTACACCTGACAGAACTATTAAAAAACCGCCGAAAATACGCCTTAAAAGCTCGCCGCTCATTTTGCCGGCGAGAAACGAAAAGCCGAGTGCAGCCACCACCCCGGGAAGGATCATATACAGTATCCCCTTAAAGTCCACGAGCTTATTTTTAATGTGAAAGATAAGTGCGACGACAGCCATGGGTATAAAGGAAATAAGATTGACGGCCTGCGCTGTTTGCTGTGAAACATTTGCAAACGAAAGCAGCGGTATGAGCAACGTTCCGCCGCCCATACCCATTCCACCCGCAACACCGGCAATCAAGCCAAAACACACTAAAAGAACATATCTCATAAACACTCCTACCCCGTTTTTGTGCGAAAAACGGGGTTTTTAATAGATTTGCTGCAAATCCAAACAGTCCGCACACTAAGGCCAAACCGCCCGGTGCAGAGACGGAAAATCAAAAGAAAAGCAGCTTTGCCCCGGCAAAGAGCATAAGGAAAGCGAATATTTTGGTAAGGACGCCGTTGCTTATTTTTTTAAGCAGCAGCGCACCCACCGCGCCACCCACCACCACGCCTATTCCGGCAGGCAAGCCAACGGGGAAGGAAAAGCTTCCGAACATCGCGTAGACGACACCGCTGACGACCGTAAGCGGCAAAACCACCAGAAGAGCGGTGGCATGTGCCTTTTTTGGCGGCTTATGGAGAAGCAGTATCAGCATGGGCACAACGAGCATTCCGCCGCCACCGCCGAACAGCCCGTTTGCAGTTCCTGCAAGCAATCCCGTTAAAATAAGCAGGATTTTCTCTTTAATCTGACCTTTCATAAGGTTAGTTATCTGCTTTTTGAAGAAAAATATGGCGAAATCAAAAAAAAATTCGTTTTCGATGTAAAATAAGTTTGCAATTTGTATTTAAATATTATATAATATTCAAGTATAAAAAAAACACTTTAAAGGTGGCTTTATGACAAACAGAACAACTAAGCACAAAGGATTAACTTCCATTCTCTCGCTCATCGTCGTCTTCATGATGGCTTTCGTGATGACGATCGCTTCCGCTTGCGAAAACGGAAAGACGAGCTCTTCCTCAAGCACGAGTTCCAGCTCGTCCGCATCCACTACGGCAGACGATAAAGAGCTTATCAACGGTAGCTTCGAGTACTATGCTGAAAGCAGCTCGGTAACCTTCCCTTACAAAACGAGTATTAAATGGACGAATACCCGTAGCTACATCGTTAGCACGGCTGACTATGCCGTTGCTTCCGACGCTTCCTCCGGTATTATCGACGTTAGCGAAAGCGGCTTCAACAAACTTAAAGAGCAAACCGTTTTCACTCACTACGATTACAATGAGAAGAAGGACGTAACCGTTAAGGTTGGCGATCTTCTCAGCGAAAATCCCTCCAGCCCCTCCGCTCTCGGATTCACCGATAAGGTTGAAGGTCCCGTTGAAAACAGCGACCGTATCCTTATGATCCACAACAGAGTTAAGAATACCTCCCTCGTTGACAATAGCGGTCTTGGCACGGCGCAGTACTTCTACTCCTCCGGATCCTCACTTTCCCTCTCCGCAGGCGAATACGGTAAGGTTTCCGTTTGGGTTAAAACTGAGGACCTCGCTTCTCAGATGGAAGGCAACGAGTTCGGCGCTTACGTTAAGGTTGTAAACAGGGTTGGCTCAACCACCGCTTCTCCCCTTATCGTTAAAAATATAAATACCAAAGGCGAGTGGGCACAGGTTGTAGTATATCTTGAGGCAAACGAATTCTCGTCCTCATCCTACACCCTTTATCTCGGCCTTGGTATGGGCTCCGATAACGTTCAGGCTGAATACGCAGAAGGCTTTGCTTTCTTTGACGATGCTGAATTCACCGTTCTCTCCGAAGAAGAATACAACGCTGAAAAGTCCGGCAACGAGTACTCTGTTTTCGACAGCGCGGCTGCTGAGATCGAGCTTCTTACCGACGATCAGAACGTTAACGTTGCAAGCACCTCGTTCACCGCAAACGTTTCGGGCAATAAGGACAGTGCAACCAAGTTAAGCTATGTTCTTTCGCACAACTTCGAAAGCACCAACTACTACGGCTTGGGCATCAGCGAAACTACCTTCAACGGTGACGTTTTCGTAGACGCAGCACACAAGGCATCGGCAGAAGCTAAGTCCTCCACCGCTGTTTCCGTTGTTAACTCCGTTCCCACCGGTCTTGAAGAAGCCGTAAAGGACGAGAACGGCAACGTTATTGCTGCCCCCTATCTCTACTTTGATTATTCAGAGGTTCCCTCCTCTCATACCGTTGTTCTCAACTCATCCAGCCTCAAGAAGGGCGAGAGAGCTCTCATCACCTTCTGGGCTAAGGTAGACGTTGACCTCAACCACGTTTCCGCTTCCGGTCTTTCCGTTACCTTGCGTGACAGGGGAACCAACACCGATAACGGCGAAACCGAATATGAGTTTGCTGAAACCTCTATCATCGCTGCAACCACCAAGACCAACAAGGAAAACAACGGTTGGAAGCAGTACTCCGTTCTCGTTGAAAACACCGCTAACCCCGTTGGTGCAAACGGTATTGAAAACGAAAATGAAGACGTAGTAAGATATTTTGATATTGAAGTAACCTTTGGACCTACCGCTCTTACCGAAGCAAAATCAAGCTTCCCCAAGGGCTATGCGCTTATCGGCGGCGTTGAAACCACTAAGGTTAGCGAAGACGTTGCAGGTCTTGTTTCCACCACCAGCAACATAAGCCTCAAGGCAGAAATCATCAACACCACCACCGAGGATGAGGACAGCTACTCCTTCTCTGCAAGACAGCACGAGATTGAAACCGGTACCCTCTCCCAGCCCACCTCCACCCTTAAAGCTTACGATACCGAAAACGGCAAGCCCCAGAACTCCGGCGTATTCAACACCAAATACCTCACCGAGCTTCAGGCAAACCACGCAAACGTAAACTGGGCAGCAATCGACGCTGCTAAAAACGAGCTCAAGGGCGATAACGAAGAGGTTCAGGCACTCCTTATTGAAAGTGCTGCAGGCTACTACACCGCATCCAAGTCCACTCTTTCTGCTAACGCTACGGCAAAAGTAACCATAAAGCTCGCAGTTCTCAATAACGGTCAGGCAACGATCAACGTTCTCAACAGAGATCCTGACTCTATTACCGCAGGCAAGTACCCCACCCTCACCTTGGCAAAGGCAGACGTTCTCGCTAAAGAATTTGGCGGAATAAGCACCCTTATCGGCGGCGCACTCGAAAGTGACGTTGCACTCTCCAAGGTTGTTACCAGCACTAACGGCAAGTGGCTCACCGTAAACTTCTACGTAGCAGCCGACACCGAGGGTATTGACTTCTCCGTTGAGGTAAGAAACACCTCTTCTGACGTAGCAGGTATTGTTTTGGTTGACTCCGTTGCAGTTTCCACTACTGACTCCACCACCGTTTCCGCTCTTGAAAAAGCAGCTGAAAAGGATGGCAACACCGTAACCGCTAACGTTAAGTTTGGCTACAGAGTATTCTCCTTCGTTGAAGGCACCGAAAATCTCTACACCGACGATAACGGCGAATATGAGATCTCCCTCACCGAAAATGCAGATCTTTACTACGCTGACAAGTCTGCAGCAACCGCAAAGGAACAGGTTGAAAACGTTTACGTTAATTTCCTTGCAACCAACTACGGCTACGAAAAGTTCGTTTCCACCGAAGCTGAAGACGAACAGCCCGAAGAAGATACTACCACCTCCGAGGATGCAGAAACCGAGCTTCCCGCAAAGGAACAGTGGCTTGCAATCTCCTCCATCATCATCGCTGTAGTTATTCTCGTTGCTCTCATTGCAGTTATCGTAAGAATGTTCTTCAAGAAGTATAAAGCAAAGCAGGTTAAGACCTCCTCTTACTACGACGTTGATGCTCGCGAAAGAGCAAACGCAAAGATCAGAGCAAACAAGGCAAAGCGCGCTCTTGAAGAGGCTGAAGCAGAAGAGTACGATTACGAAGCAGCTGAAAGCGTTGAAGAAACGGTTGAAGAGGCTGAAGCGGAAGAGGCTGCTGAAGAAGTAGTTGAAACTGAAGAAGCAGTTGAAGCTGAAGAAGTAACCGAACAGGTTGAGGAAGCTGAAGCAGAAGCACCCGCAGAAGAGGCTGCAACCGTTGAAGCACCTGTTGAAGAAACCGAAGAAAAGCAAGAATAATTGCTTAAACAAAAAAGAGTGAACAATTTGTTCACTCTTTTTTTTCTGCCCTTAACACATGGCTGAATTATCATTATATAATATGCGCGCGGGAAATCCGTTTGCTTTTCGTTAAATTTATATAACCCTATTTGCAAACTCCGCTATTTTTTCAAACGCCTGTTCTCTCGACGTATCGTTCAGGTATTCGTGACGAACGCCATCGTAAGTAACCTTTTCAACGCTGACGCCGAGCTTCAGATACATAGCCTCAAGCTTATCCACGCCCTTGCACTTTTCGCTCACAGGGTCATCCTTGCCTGCTATCAACAGCAAGGGCAAATCCTTATTCAGCGCTGCAAGGCTCTTTTTCTTTACCGAAGTTTTGAGCCCCTTGAAAAAGCGTCTGTAAAAATTATAACTGCACACAAATCCGCAATCGGGATCAGCTGCATAAATATCACACTCTTCCTTTATTGAGGATATAAACGTGCCGTAATCAAACTGCTTGTCGTAAACGTCAAAAGTTATCTTTTTTATGAGATTTGCGGGCTTTTTTGCCATACCGAACATGCAGGCAAGCCAGGCCACAAAGTTGCCTGCAGTGGGCAAAGCAACTCCCATATTACTGCTTCCGCCTATAACTGCGCCGGATATCAGAGCCGAGTACCTTTGAACGTAGCACTGCGATAAAAACGATCCGTAGCTGTGCCCGAAAAGAACAATAGGTAGCCCGTATTTATTCTTATAATGCTCTGTGAGAAGAGCCATATCCTTGAGCGTATCCTCAAAGATATCCCCATCACAGTAACCGTGTGTGAGCGCATCCGTACCGCCGTGTGCGCGGTGATCATCTGCAAAAACGATAAACCCTTGCCCGTTCAAATATTTTGCAATCTTATCGTATCTTAACGCGTGCTCTGCCATGCCGTGCGATATCTGAATAACTCCTTTGGGGTTCAAAACGTCATTCCACTCCACAACGGAAATTCTCTTGCCGTCATGCGAAATAAAATCAAATCTCTCCATTATCTCTCCTTTATCGCGCTCTCCACCGCGATCTTATACTGCTCGTAGCCATTTTCTGCAGCCTCGTTTAAAGTTGGCGAAAAAACTCTGTCCGCCATGCGAAGTGCGGTTATATTCTCTTCAGTCATCAGCCCTAATGCCATACAGCAAAGGTAGGCCGCACCAAGCGCCGTGCTTTCCCTCTCTACCGGGCGAACGAGCCTTACGCCGAGAACGTCTGCCTGAAACTGCATTAAAAAGTTGTTGTCTGAAGCGCCGCCGTCACAGCCTATCTCCGTAAGCTCAACACCGCTATCCGCAACCATATTTATAGCAATATCCTTTGCCGAATACGCAATGCTCTCCAGCACCGCGCGGGTAAGATGATACTTGTTTGTTCCCCTTGAAATACCGGTAAACATAGCTCTCGCATCGCTGTTCCAGTACGGCGCACCAAGCCCCGTAAACGCCGGCACAAAGCTCACACCGCCACAATCGGGAACCTTGGTTGCAAACCTCTCGCTATCCGCAGAGGAGCGGAAAAATCCGAGCTCATCGCGCAGCCATTGAACGGCACTGCCCGCGTTAAAAACACTGCCCTCAAGGGCATAAGTGACCTTTTTCGCAGTGGAATAGCCTATAGTTGTAACCATGCCGCATTTTGATCTCGCTATCTGCTCTCCCGTTGAGAGGAGCATGAACATACCCGTTCCGTAAGTGATCTTTCCCTTGCCTGCCTCAAAGCAAGCCTGACCTACGAGTGCCGCCTGCTGATCCCCCGCAACGCCTGCAATGGGTATTCTTTTGCCGTGATAATCGTAATACCCGAAAACCTCCGTGCAGCCCTTAACTTCAGGCAAAATGCTCTTTGGTATACCGAAAAGCTCAAGCAACTCATCATCCCAAGCAAGCGTTTTTATATTGAACAGCATCGTCCTTGACGCGTTCGTGTAATCGGTTACGAAGCTTTCGCCCCCCGTTAAGCGGAAGATGAGGTAACAATCTACCGTGCCTACGCACAGATTGCCCTCTTCCATAAGCCTTTTTGCCTCGGGTACGTTATCGAGTATCCAGCGTATCTTGCTTGCCGAAAAGTACGGATCAACCACAAGCCCCGTTTTTTCCGCAATTACGCCCTCGTGTGGCCTGAGCCCCTCACAGAAGTCTGCTGTGCGTCTGCATTGCCAAACAATAGCGTTGCACACCGGTTGCCCCGTGCGCCTGTTCCAGGCAATCACGGTTTCCCTCTGATTCGTTATGCCTATACCTAAAACACCATCTCGCTCGGGCGCACTCTCAAGCACGTTTAGCATCGAAGCAAGCGTGTTTGCATATATCTCGGATGCGTTTTGCTCCACCCACGCGGGATGCGGATATATCTGCTTGATAGGCATATTTCCGGAGCTAACAAAAGCATTTTTATCAAGGTCGTATAGCATAGCGCGCGTGCCCGTGGTGCCACAATCAATGGCTATAACGTAACTCATAATCAGCCTCCCATGTATCAATTAAATTTATTATACTATATTTTTATTTTTTTTACAACAAAACGGAGAGCTTTGAATATACTATACGTATGAGAACTCTGGTTATGACGGGCGGAGGCACGGCAGGGCACTGTATACCCGCGCTATCCCTTCTCCCCTATCTTGAAAAGCAATTCGACCAAATCTGCTACGTCGGCTCAGAAACCGGCATAGAACGCGAAATAGTGGCTAAAACGCACATTAAATACTATTCTGTTCCCACCGTAAAGTTCAAAAGGAGTCTGTCACCCTCAAATCTTGCAATACCGTTCAAGCTCGCGGCGGGCATAATAGAAGCAAAAAAGCTGCTCAAAAAATTAAAGCCGTCTGCCGTGTTTTCAAAGGGCGGATACGTAGCGCTACCCGTTTCCATCGCGGCAGGTCAGCTAAAGCTGCCCTTAGTGCTTCACGAATCGGATATGACCATGGGACTTGCAAACAAAATATCCGCAAGATACGCGAGAGAGGTGCTTACGTCCTTCAAATGCACGGCGGAAAGCTCAACCAAGGGCGTGTGGACCGGTGCGCCTATATCGCCTTCTCTGTTTGGCGTAACCCGACACGAGGGAAAGGCTCACTACGGAATAAAATCAACCAAGCCCGTGCTTCTCGTTGTGGGTGGTAGCAGCGGAAGTGTGGCGTTAAACCGCGAAATACGCGGTATTTTACCTCACCTTGTAAAAAAATACACCGTGCTTCACCTTACGGGAAGGGGCAACCTTTCCAAGGAATATTCGCATCCTGATTACTATCAGATAGAGTTTGAAAACGATATGAAATACGCCTACGCCGCTGCTGACCTTGCCGTTTCACGCGCGGGTAGCAACTGCCTGTTTGAGCTGCTTGCAATGAAGCTGCCCGCCCTACTCGTGCCGTTGCCCAAAAAGGCGTCACGAGGCGACCAGATAGACAACGCAAGATACTTTAAGCAGAACGGAATGTTTAACATGCTCCTGCAGGAAAGCATCACTCCCGAAAAGCTAATCAGAGAAATAGATTACGTTTACGACAATCGTCTAAAGCTTACGGTGGCACAGCAAAAGTATCAAAATCCGTCTAACGAGGCTATCGCAAAGCGTATTATAAGAGCCTCTCTTTCATAAATAAAACCCCGTTTTTGTGAGAAAAACGGGGTTTTTATATTTAATTAAAGTGCTGCGGCACCGAGAATACCGGCATCGTTTTTCAGCTCTGCAATAAGTATGGCAACCTTTGGCGTGCCCTTGTAGCCGTAATAGCCGCGCTCGCACAGCTCAACTATTCTGCCCACAAGGTTATCTCCCTGTGCGCACACGCCGCCACCGAGAACTATTGCCTCCGGACGGAATATATTGCAGAAATTCATGATCGACTCGGCAAGGTAGAACACGTATTGATCAACAACCTTCTTTGCCGCCTTATCGCCAAGCTTTTCGCAAGCGAAGGACGTTTCACCGTCAACGGCATTTATATCGCCCTTTACTCTCTCCCACATCAGGCTGGATTTATCCTCAAGCATAGCGCGCTTGGTTTCTCGGATGAGCGCAGTTGCCGAGCAGTACGCCTCAAGACAGCCTCTTCTTCCGCAATTGCACGGCTCACCGCCAACCACAATTACCGAGTGGCCTATCTCCGCACCCTTGCTCTCGTTGCCCTCGTATATCTTTTTATCAATAATGATACCGCCACCTACGCCCGTGCCGAGGGTGAACATAATACTGTCGCCATAATTCCTTGCGGCGCCGTAAATAGCCTCGCCAAGGGCGGCAACGTTTGCGTCGTTCGATACCTTTACGGGCATACCGAGAAGGGCGGAAAGTCCGTCCGCAATGGGCACGTCCGTCCAGTTAAAGTTTGCGGAGTAGCTAACCACACCCGTTTTGCTGGTGATCGCACCCGGGCAGCCAACACCCACCTTCTCAACGTCTGCAAGGGTTATGCCGGCGTCCTCACACAGCTTCCTGGCTTGGTTTGCCATATCCTCAAAAACCTCAACGTAAGGTCTTTCAATCTTTGTGGGGATCTTTGATTTTACCACGATCCTTCCATTTTCATCAACAAGCCCCGCCTTCACAAAGGTTCCGCCAAGATCAATACCTATTCTGTACATACTCTATCCTTTCTTGTCTTATCAGACACATTGATTTTGATATAATATATTATATAGCAACGCCCGAATTTTGTCAAACGATTACTCGTAAAGACAAATAAATACCCCGTAAAATGCGTGTTTTACGGGGTTTTTCATTTAACCTATCTTGGGGAGCGATGCTGCCGCAATGGACTGACCTACCCTGCGGTTGGACTCATCCGGCATCTCAAGCTTAAAGCCCGCGTATTCGGGGAATTCCTTTTCAAGAACCTCTCTTGCGGTTGCAATAACTATATCTCCGCCAAGGCCGGACGTAACTCTGCCGAGAAGGAGAACGTGCTTGATATCGTAAAACTCTGCATAGAAGGGAAGCGTGTAGCCGAGGTATACGCCTATATCATGGAAGATTTGCTCTGCAATGCCGCTGCCATCACCCATCATGCCTTGAACTTTTTTAAGCTTTTCGGCAGGACTGAGGCCATCCTCAAACCTGACTCCTGCACTCTCGGCAAGCTTGATTACAGAATCCTGCGAGAAATACTTAACGCCGCAGCCGTAATCTCCGCTCCACTCATCCACCATGGCATCGGTGTTAAAATCAACGGGAACAAACGCAAGCTCACTCAACCAGCCATTAAGTCCACCCTCACCGTTGATGTAGCCGCCTGCCTCGCTCGTGCCCATTGCTATACCGAGAATCTCCGTATCGTTCAGATCCATTGCACCTGCAAGTGAGGTTACGTCGCCGTCGTTAGCAACCTCAAGCGGACAGCCAAATTCCTTAGCTATATCAATATACATGGTCTTGACCCTTTTCTCAAATTCATCCTTAGGAACCTTGAGGAAAAGCGACGCAACCATTATCTTATTATCAACGTAAACGCCGGCAGACGAAACTCCTATCGCATCAACCCTGGGCATCTTGGAAGCGGCGGTTTTCATCGCGGCAAGAATTCCGTCGTAATGATACTGGGGGTCAGACTGCGTCTTCGGGTGCCAAACAACCTCTTCACTGTAAACAGGCACACCGTCTATAACGGCAGAAACCTTTCTATCGCTTCCGCCTGCATCGAATCCTATGCGGCATCCGTCAAGATTGCCGCCAACCTTCATCGAGCATTTGTTCAAAGCGGGGAAGCTCTCTGCATCACAGAAGACCACCTCAAACGGCTTTTCATAAACGCCGGCCATAAAGTCCGCATCAAAAAATCTCTTGCCGCCCTCTGTATAGTCGGCCTTGAGCCTGTTTGCAATGTACTCGCTGCCCTGAATATATATCTTGTATCCGCCAACTACCCACAAAGCCGCCTTAACAATTCTTTCAACCATAGCATAGCTCTGCTCGTTTTTGGCTTCATTTGCAAAAATCTCTATCTCATAAATATAGTTATACCCGCCGTTTCTCTCAACGCAGATCTTAACGGGTTTGCCGCCCTCTGACGAAACCTCCTTGCGAAACTGCCTGAGCGCATTTATCATAGGCATAAAACCTTTATCGTAAACAGGTTTAAACTGCATAATCAATTCTCCTTATACTTTAAGTTTATAATAGGTTAGTCCCTTAAATATAATTTTACACCAAAACACCAAAAAGATATTTAGAAAAAGAAAAAATTATCTTGCATAAAAGGACACAGCACTTGCGTTTGCGTTGCTTTTAGTGTATAATATGCCTATGGATAACAGATACGTTAAAAACGCCCTCATCCCAACCTTTAACGTGAGGGGCATATATACAATACACTATTTTAAATACGGCAGGCATTTCCGCTTTCCTACCGAAAAGCACGACTTTTGGGAGATGGTTTACATTGACGGCGGATCGGCAAGAATATTGTGCGACGAAAAGGAAACGGTGCTGACACAAGGCCAAGCAATATTCCACGAACCAAACGCAGAGCACACCATTTGCACGGACGATAGCTTTTCAAACGCCGCCATCATTTCTTTTGACTGCACGTCACGCGCAATGAAGAACCTTAAGAATAAAGTATTTACGTTTAGCGATAAGGAAAAAAATCTGCTTGGCGAAATTTTGAAGGAAGGCAGTAAAACGTACCTTGAAAAGCTGAACGATCCGCACCTTGTAAAAATGAACAAGCGTGACGACGCGCCCTATGCTTCCGAGCAAATTATTAAAAACGATATTGAAAACCTGCTAATTCACCTTTTGAGAGGTACGAGCGACGAGCCTATTCAGCGCAAGGCATCAACCTCCAAAACAGATGAGCTTGCTGAAAGCATAATTTCCATTTTAAAGAGCAAGGTGTACTCCACGGTAAATCTCGATGAAATTGCAGGCAAGCTATACTTCAGCAAAACCTACGTAAAAAATGTTTTCAGAAAATACACGGGCTGTTCGGTCATCCAATACTACATTGATCTGAAGATCGACGAGGCGAAAAAGCTGATCAGCAGAAACCAGTATTCCTTTACCGAAATTGCCGATATGCTATGCTTTAACTCCGTTCACTATTTTTCAAGGCTATTTAAGCAGCGCACGGATATGAGCCCGTCGGAATACGCAAAAAGCCTTAAGGTCGATAACCTCATAAAATAATAAAAACCCCGTAAATCACACAATTTACGGGGTTTTGTTATATAGTTCTCAATTCGTAGAACACGGCGTATCTTTCGCCTGTTTTGCTGCCGTTTACAGCACAGTTATATGCAAAGCTCCACTCTGCGTACACGGTTTTGCCCTCGGCAATCTCACTCCTGAAGAATCGGCGCAGCTTTTCGCCGCACTCTAATATATATTTTATCTCGCTATCGGTCATTGCGGTAGGGTTTCCGTATTGATTAACCCTGTTCTCTCCGTTAAAAACGGCGGAATAATCCGATCTCCCGTGGGTTACTAAATTCCATAAGTCGCCTAAAACGCACTCTATCTCCGTCTTTTCGCTGCTAACGGTAACCGTGCCGCTCTTATCGGCAACAAAAAACGGATAGACTACAACAATGCCCTCTCCGCCGAGCAATTCGCGCCTTGCCGCAGCAAACCTCTCCGCCTCGTCTGCACTCACGCCAACCGCGCGCGGAAGATTAAAATCATCGCCGGAAAAAACGGCTGACCGCACCGTCCAGAGAATATCCCGGTCAAGCGACTGCCCTTTATATTCCACCCAGTCAACGGTGGGAAGAGTCAGCGTTTTAAGTTGATAAAATCCATCAAGCTTATTCATGAGTTTATTATACCACTATCCTGCCGCCAT
>JAFVXM010000012.1 GCA_017501205.1 Clostridia bacterium | reverse complement strand
TGGCGCGCCGTAAGGGATTCGAACCCCTGGCCTTCGGTTCCGTAGACCGACGCTATATCCAGCTTAGCTAACGGCGCTTGCTTATTTAATTAGCCTTAATATTATATGATATAAAAAAATAAAAGTCAATAAAAATCGGTTGTAAAACTAAAAAATTTTATTTATTTTGCTTTTTGTTGCAATAAGACTGTAAATGTGATAAAATATAAAAAAGGAGATTACCGTGATTACTGCAGAAAAATACGCAAAGTACGTTAAAATTTTAAAGGATGAGCTTGTGCCGGCGATGGGCTGTACCGAGCCTATTTCCATTGCATACGCTACGGCAAAGGCAAAAAGGGTGCTGGGAGAGGAGCCTGTTTCGGGCGTTTTGGCGGTAAGTGCAAATATCGTTAAAAACGCAAAGAGCGTAACCGTGCCACACACTGGCGGGATGAAAGGCATTAAAACGGCGTTTGCCGCAGGGCTTGTTGGCGGCGATCCCGATGCCGAGCTTGAGGTGCTTTCAAGGATTGATGAGAGCCAAATTTGTGAGATAAAGGCCGTTTGTGAGCTTTTTAAGCTTGATATCGACGTGCCTGAAAGCTGTGATATTTTCGATATCTGCGTAACGCTTTATTCGGAAAAGCACGTGGCAAGCGTGCGAATTATGAGAGAGCATACCAACGTTGTTTTTATTTCGCGTGATGGCGTCGTGCTTTTGGATAATATGCCAAAGGCGGATAGCTACTCCGGCGATAAAACCGAGCTTCTCGTTAAGGATATTTTAGAATTTGCCGATACCGTGGAGATAAGCGACGTTGAGCCTGTTTTAAAAAGGCAGATAGATTACAATATGGCTATTGCCGAGGAAGGCTTGAAAAACGATTACGGCGCAAACGTGGGCAGGGTACTGCTCCACTCGTATCAGCCGGATATAAAGATAACGGCAAGGGCATACGCGGCAGCAGGCAGTGATGCGAGGATGAACGGCTGCGATCTCCCCGTGGTGATAAACTCGGGCAGTGGAAATCAGGGTATAACGGCATCTGTGCCTGTTATCGTTTATGCACGCGGTATGAATTTGCCCACCGAAAAGCTTTACCGTGCGCTGTGCGTATCTAACCTTATAACCCTTCACCTTAAAACGGGTATAGGAACGCTCTCTGCTTACTGCGGTGCTGTTTCTGCAGGTGTAGGTGCAGGGTGCGGCATTGCATATCTTTTGGGCGGCGGCTATCGTGACGTAGCGCACACCCTTGTAAATGCTCTCGCCATTGATAGCGGTATTCTCTGTGATGGCGCGAAGGCAAGCTGTGCGGCTAAAATCGCAATGGCGGTTGAGGCAGGGCTTGTGGGGCTAAGCATGCACTATAACGGAAAGCAGTTTTACGCAGGTGACGGCTTTGTTAAAAAGGGCGTGGAGAACACCATAAAAACCGTTTCGCAAATAGCCCATAAGGGCATGAGCGAAACAGACCGTGAGATAATCCGCATTATGCTCGATGAGGATGTTAATGCGTGATAAAGGCCACTAATTGAATTAAAAGGCTACGTTATCGGCATGCTATTACGGCTATAACCGATCGCGTGGCCTTTTTTTGCTATAACGCCTCGCCTGCCAAGGTAAACGTCCTGACTGAGAAGCGTGGTGATTTTAACGCCGTTTTTTTTCACAGTGATAAAGCCCTTGCTTTTAACCGTTGAGATGGAGGGCGTTATTATTTTCTGTTCCTCATCTTCACATAGCTCTCCCGTTTGGTCAAGGATCTCATCGTAACCGCTGTCCTCAACGGAAACGAGCTCGTAATGCCGCTCAACAGAGAAGTCCATCTCAAGCCCGTAAAAGCGGAAGAGTAGCCTATTTCCGTCTGCCAGCGCCTCTATAAAAATGCCTGCGCCACTGTTATTCGTGAAACATAGATCGCTTGCGCTTGACACCATTGCGTCGAAGGACGGCTCAATGTAGCTCACCAAAAGGGTGTGCTGATGGCGTTCGGTCACGTCCATCCCCGCGAGCAGCGCGCAGTTGTAGAGTGTGGTGGAAACCTGGCAAACACCCCCGCCAACGCCGCTTTCAAACTTGCCGTTTAGGATTATTTTCGCCTCTTGATAGCCACGCTCATGGTTGCGCTCTCCAACGTAAGCATTGAACGAAAGCTTGCCACCGTTTTTCAAAAAAGTGCCGTTTATCGCACAGCAAGCGAGGCTGATGTTGTTTTTTCTCGCGTCGGATGAGGATGAATAATCGGTGGAAAACTCCGCACGAAGAGCCGTTTGGCGTATTAAATCCTCTTCCGTTACGGAGGGCTTTGCTGTTTGAAATTTTGCGTAGACCTTGGCTTTGCCTTCTTTGAGGGCGTCGGAAATCTGCGCCTTCAGATGAGATTTTATAAGGTGCTTGCCTTGCCTTTCCTTCGTGAACGTAAATTTTTGCTCCTTGCCGGGGTGAAAGCAAACGGTGGCGTCGGTTGGGAGAATCGCAGTATCCGAATAAATTCGGTCTATAACGGCGTCCACGTCCTTTATATACAAAGCACCGCGGCTGATATCTACCTCCGGATAGCTGATGATATAGAGCTTATCACCTGCATAAACGGTTAACGTATAATCCGTGCGCGGCAAAACGGTAAAGCCGCAGACCGTAGCCCAAAGGACTATTGTGCACAGTGTTTTTATTGCGTGGCGCTTTATTCTCATAAGTCAAGTATGGGCAATCGCCGTTCAAAAATGTAAAATTTCGTGGATAGTGATGGTGAAAAAGTGTTGCAATGTTTGAATATTAGGGATATAATATATATTGAGGAAATATGGCGATATAAGGAGTTAATATGACGAACGGTAAGCTTCTTGCAGAAAAGCTTTTAAGATACGCAAATAAGTTCCTTCACCTTGAGGCGGACGATTTTATTTATATGAGAAATCTACTCCTTCGCGAGCTGGGCTTAACCGAGCCGTATATGGGCGATGAGGATATTTCGTTTGTCGACGGGCTTTCAGTGCCCGATTCGCTCGTGGCAGAGCTTGTGGCATACGCCGAGGAAAACGGCATTTGGAAGGACGGAGAAAATCTGTTTGCCGCACATGTTCTTGGTCTGTTGACGCCTGTGCCCTCCGTTATAAACGCAGAGTTTAAGCGTATAAGAGAAGAGCAGGGCATTCAGCCTGCTTGTGATTATCTTTACAACATAAGCGTTATGAACGACTACGTGCAGAAAACCGCAATCGGCAAAAACCTAAAGTGGGAGTACGAGGACGGCGACAACGTGCTTGAAATAACTATAAACCTTTCCAAGCCCGAAAAGGACAATAAGGAGATAGCAAAGCTGCTCAAAAAGCCCACAGCGGGAGAGAAGTATCCCGCCTGCGCACTGTGCAAGGAAAATCTGGGCTATGGCGGAAATGCTAATCATCCGGCAAGGAGTAATATCCGCACGGTAAATTTGAGCCTTGGCGGTGAAAGGTGGTTCGTTCAGTATTCGCCGTATGCTTATTACAACGAGCACTGCATTGCAATAAACGAGGCACACGTGCCCATGATGGTTGATGAAACCACACCCAATAAGCTTTTGGATTTTGTAGACGTGTTCCCGAACTATTTTATAGGAAGCAACGCGGCGTTGCCTATCGTTGGCGGATCGATACTCAATCACGAGCACTATCAAGGCGGCGGACACGTTCTTCCCATGCGAAAGGCAATGATAGAAAAAGAGATTTGCTCAGATAAGTTTCCGAGCGTGAAGGCCGGTATTTTAAACTGGTATAACAGTGCGGTTCGTCTGTCTTCAAGAAGCCGTGAGGAGTTAGCCTCGGCAACGGCTGCTTTCATCGCCGCTTGGAGAGATTATACCGACGAAAGTGTTGGAATTTACGCGTTTTCGGGGGGTAATCCCCATAACACGCTCTCGCCTATCGCAACGAAAAACGGCGATGAGTACACGATGGATATAATTTTCAGAAACAATATCACTACCGAGCAGTATCCCGACGGAGTGTTCCATGCGCATCCGGAATTCTTCAATATCAAGAAGGAAGGCATAGGGCTTATAGAGGCGATGGGGTTGTTCATTTTGCCGGGTAGATTAAAAAGGCAAACTGCCAAGATAGAGAAAATCCTCACGGGAGAGGTTGAGTATCTGCCCGAGGAGATAGCCGCAGAGGATAACGATCTTTACGTTCACCGCGATATGGTAGCAGCCCTTGTAAAGGAGTATGGCACGGCCTTGAGTAAGGAGGATGCGAGCCTGGCGGTTAGAGGTTACGTAAACCGCGTGTGCGCGAAAATACTCGATTGTACGGCTGTATTCAAGCGCGATGCAGAAGGTAAGGCGGCGTTTGAAAGGTTTGTGGAATCTGTAGGCTTTAAGGTTAAAAAATAAAAAAGTGCCCTTTATCGCACAAAAAACAGCAAGAGGAATATTATGCAGACGATTTTAGTTACTGGTGGAGCGGGCTATATAGGCAGTCACACCACCATAGAGCTTTTAAAGGTAGGGTATAACGTTATCATCGTTGATAACCTTTCGAACAGCAAGTATGAGGCAGTGCGCCGCATAGAGGCTATTTCAGGAAAGAAGGTTAAGTTTTATAAGGTAGACGTTTGTGAAAAGCAGCCGCTCAGGCAGGTGTTTGAGGAGAACGAGATAGACGCGGTCATCAATTTTGCAGGCTTAAAGGCGGTGGGCGAGTCTGTTGCAAAGCCCATTGAGTATTATTATAACAACATCACGGGCATGCTCGTGTTGCTTGACGTAATGCGCGAATTTGGCTGCAAGAATATAGTGTTCTCATCGTCCGCAACCGTTTACGGCAACCCACACACCGTACCCATCAAAGAGGATTTTCCGCTTTCAACAACTAACCCGTACGGCAGCACCAAGTTGTTTATCGAGTATATTTTGAAGGACCTTGCTGTTGCCGATAAGGATTTCAATATAGCAATACTTCGCTATTTCAACCCCGTTGGCGCGCACGAGAGTGGGCTTATAGGAGAGGATCCTCACGATATCCCAAACAACCTTTGCCCCTATATAACGCAGGTTATCGTGGGTAAGCTCCCGTACGTTCGCGTTTTTGGCAACGATTACGATACGCCTGACGGAACGGGTGTACGCGATTATATTCACATCACAGATCTCGCGGTCGGCCACGTGCTTGCACTTAAAAAGCTGTGGAGCAAGCCCGGGCTGTTTATCGTGAATCTCGGAACGGGAACCGGCTATTCGGTGCTTGAAATGATAAACGGCTTCTCTAAGGCGTGCGGCAGAGAGATCCCTTACAAAATAGTGGAAAGACGCCCCGGTGACATCGCAACCTGCTATGCAGATCCCTCTTATGCGTATGAGCTTATCGGCTTTAAGGCAGAGAAGGGCTTGGATGAAATGTGTGCTTCATCGCTCAAATGGCAAACGCAGAATCCTAACGGATACCCCGAGGATTAAATTTTTTTAAAAAAGTAATTAAAAACAGTTTTCTTTTACTCAAAAAAGTGGTAAATTATAATAAAGAAATTTAAAAAAGGTAGAAAACTATGAAAAAAATTTATGAAGGCAAAACCAAAGACGTTTACTCTCTTGATAACGGCAACGTTATGTTAAAGTTTAAGGATGACTGTACCGGCAAGGACGGTGTGTTTGATCCCGGTGAAAACGCGGTAGGTCTTACGATAGAGGGTATAGGCAAGGCAAATTTGCAAACCTCTGTTCTCTATTTTGAGCTTCTCAAAAAGGCAGGCGTAAAAACTCACTATGTAAGTGCAGACGTAGAGAACGCTACCATGGAGGTTCTCCCCGGCAAGGTGTTTGGCCACGGGTTAGAGGTTATCTGCCGTTTGGTTGCAACCGGTAGCTTTATTCGCAGATACGGCGAATATATTGAGGACGGCACTCCCCTTGAGGGCGGATACGTTGAATGCACGTTCAAAAACGATGCGAAGGGCGATCCCCTCGTAACGGGTGAAGGTCTTGCTGCACTCGGCGTTATGTCCCTTGAAATGTTTGAGAGCATGAAGGAGCAGACCTTGAAGATAACCAAGATCGTAGCAGATGATCTTAAGTCGATCGGTCTTGACCTTTGGGATATAAAGTTTGAGTTCGGTTATAACGACGGCGAGGTTATCCTCATCGATGAGATCGCATCCGGCAATATGCGTGTTTATAAGGATGGAAAGATCGTTGATCCCGTTGAGCTCACCAAGCTTATTTTAAACAGATAACAAAAAAAGTCCCGTAAAACGCGTGTTTTACGGGACTTTTGCTATTTAGCTTATATAAGCTTAAATATTCCGAGCGTTATAAGTAGTGCAGGGGAGAGCCCTTCCTTAATCTCATCCGGCAGCTTGATCCTGCAAATTGCAGAGCCAAGCTCTATGAATATATAGTGAAGTGCTGCAACGGCTACAGCGCAGATTATCCCGTAGCCGGAAAGTGCAAGCGAGGCTGTTGCGCAAGCTCCGTCCATGCCTATACCTATGCCGGGAAGAATAACGTCATAAAACAAATTTACCCGCCTATTTCGCACAAAAATAGGCTTTTTTGTTGCTTTTAGCGAGCGAGCGGCGTCAATTAAACCAACAGCCACGAGTATTGCGCCGCCTATCCTTTCGGCAGTACTTTTGAGGGTTAGCCGAAGCGCACGGGCAGAAATAAAGGCAACCGCGCACATCGCGCTTACCACGCACATTATCATAAAGATTTTTCGTTGTGTGTTTCCATTGCTTTCGCTGCCTAGGGCAAGCCCTGCAAAAAGTCCGTCAAGGCTGGCAGAGGCGGCGACAGCTATCATAGCGTAGAATCCCATACCATATTTTACGTTTTTTTCTGTAATTTTGTGCCAAAGCTTGGGGGTAAAGCCTGCCCGACGGTAAAAAAAATGGAGAAATCAAAAAAAATCTAAAATAAATTAAAAAAAGTTGATAAAACATAGCGGTACGGTTTGACATTTTTATAATTATAATGTAAAATATTATAGATTCTTAATAATAAAATTGCGCGTATAGACGCGTAATTAAGAAAGGAGCACAAAATGAAAAGCAAAAGACTCACAACCTTAATAGCGATTTTTGTTATTTCGCTATTAGCATGTGCCGCTACGTTCGGCATCACCGCTTGGGCTGACGAAACCGATGAGATCGGCTTCAGCAGCTATTTTACCTATGAAAACGTTGACGTTTCAGTAGAGGGCGACGCACTCCGTCTTACCCTTAAGGACGAAACCGCTACCGTTAAATCCAAGTATGACTTCTACCTCGGCGCACTCAAGATCAAATTTGAAGGCACCGACGCTGGCATCGTTGTAAACGACACCGCTTATACCTCTGACGACGTTATCGGCGAGGGCAGCGGCAAGCTTGAGTTTACCGTTAAGGACGGCGCTGCTGACGGTTACGGCAGCATCCTCGTTAAGGGCTTCTACTACAATGAGGACACCTCCGCTCCCAATTATCTTTATGCTATCGACGCTAACGTTATCGCTCCCGTTGCAGAAAATGCATACGTAGGCGACATCAGATTTGGCGAAAAGGTTATCCTTGGTTATAAGTACGAGAGCGTTACCGTTCCTGCTTATCACGGATTTGTAGAAAAGCTTGCAAAGAAGTATGCAATTGAGTTTGACGAAACCAGCGCGTTGCCCACCGAGCAGGCAGAGGTTTTCGCAAGCGCAACCAACTATAAATTCAAATCCAACGCAGATGCAGTTGCAAAGATCTTCTGGGGCACCGTTAAAGAGGGTGAAGAAGGCGCAGCTGATACTTGGCTTGCATATGCATCCAAGAACGTTGAGATCACTACCGAGCTTCCCACTGAGGACAGCGCACCTGCTTACAACAGCAAGCTCGCTTCCTTCGTTGACGGCAGCGCAACCAACAATATCGTAAAGTATCAGGAATTGATCAACGCACAGCTTAAGGAAGGTAACGAGTGGAAGTATACCAGCTCTTCCGAGTATTTTGTTGTTCCCGTAGCTATCTATGATTATATTGAAAGCAAATATTTCACCGGCGACGATCTTACCAAAATAATATACTATAAGCTTCCTGAAAGCAACAGCTTCACCAAGCTTTCCTCTACCTCCACCACCAAGAGATTTGCTCTCACTAAGGTTGGTGAGTACGAGTATTACGTTCTCGCTTCCGATCCCTTGAACAACACCTTGGAGATCGGCGAGGATTGGGTTCTTACTTCCGTAAACGGCGTTAAGGGCTACTACTACAACGAAGCAGAAAAGGATAACGAAAACTATAAGTTCGTGATCGGCGATCTTCAGGTTCCCGTATTTACCTTCTATCTCGGTAACCGCGGTCCTCAGGTTAAGCGCAGCAGCTCTTCGCTCGCTAACGGCTACATTAACGTAAGCTACACCAAGATCTCCACCTTCACCACGCAGGGTAACGACCTCACCACTAACTACAGCCTCTACTATGCAGAGTCCGGCAACTACTCCGTTGATAACGAGTACGATGCAACCGTAGCTGCAGAGATCGCAGCAGAGGGCAGCAAGTGGACTGAGATCAGCACCGAGGAAGGCTTTGCAGCAGCTTTCGGCAGCGAATATGACTATGCTGATCTTGGTTGGAATTCAACCTCTTTGAATTTCACCCCCGTTAAGGCAGGCGTTTACGTTGTTAAGTGTTCGGTTGTTGATGCAACTGCAGCTAACTCCGAAACCTTCTCCGCACCCGTTACCGTTAAGGTTGGTATTCAGAAGGCAGATCTTCAGGTAGTTCGCGTTTGGTTCCAGGAAAACTGGATGTCCGTTCTTTTCCTCGGCATCGCAGTTGTTTCCCTCATCGGTATAGTTGTTCTCCTCTTCGTTAAGCCGAAGGAAGAAAAGGAAATCGAAGAGATTGCTAAGAAATAAAAATCTTTTGCTTATAAATATCAGCGGCGGAAGGATTATCCTTCCGCCGCTTTTATATTAATTGTTTAGTTTTTTTCAATAAAGCTCAAAAGCTCGTCAAAGCTGTTTGCTATAAATGCCGCGCCTGCGTTTTCAAGTTCTTCCCTTGATCCGTAACCAAACGTCACGCCCACGCACTCCATCCCGTTTGCCTTGGCGCCATCAACGTCGTGCTTGCGGTCGCCAACCATTATAGCGCGGGTGGGGTCGGTTATGCCTGCCGTTTTCATCGCGTAGCGAATAACGTCCTCTTTCTTGGTGCATATGCCCTCAAGGTCTGCGCCGCACGCAAAGTGGAAATACCTTTTAAGCTCAAATTTTTCAAGTATCCTTAAAGCTGCACCCTCGGGCTTTGAGGTTGCAAGCACAAGGATATATCCGTCCCTGCGCAGGCGGTCAAGCCCTTCGATAGCTCCGTCTAACACCTTGTTCTCAAATATGCCCTGCCTATCAAAATACTCGCGGTAGGTTATCACACCTTGGTACGCATCCTCGGGTGAGAAGCCGTAATATTCCTCAAATGACTCCTTAAGCGGCGGGCCTATAAATTTGTAAAGCTCTTGTCTTGGCGGAACGGGTATTCCGTTTTTTTCAAGCACGTATGCCACAGAGTTGGTTATTCCCTCGCCGGGATCTGTCAGCGTGCCGTCAAGATCAAACAGTATATAGTCGTATTTTTTCATCAAAGGTACTCTCCGCGTGCGGTTTTTAACGTCGCCTATAACGGCGGCTTATTTGATTTTCATTTTATCATGAAAGAGCAAAAAAATCAAGCGAAAGAAGGGCGGCAAATATTTAACGATAAATTTATAAAAAAGCTAAAAGCCCCGTTTTTGCGAGAAAAACGGGGCTTTTCTTGTTGGCTTATATCACAAGCTTATTTGCCTGCAAGATTTTTATACTTCTCATAACGAGCCTTGTTTTCAGCCTCTGCATCCTCAAAGAGCTTTTCAGCAACTTCAGGCATAGCCTTCTTGAGGGAGGTGTAACGGGTTTCGCCAAGGATGAATTCCTGATAGCTTGCAGTGGGCTCCTTGCTGTCGAGAGTGAAGGGGTTCTCTTCCGTGCCAACCTTAGTGGGGTTGTAACGGTAGCAGTGCCAGTAGCCTGCTTCAACTGCTCTCTTCTCTTCGTCCTGTGATTTGCCCATGTTGATACCGTGGTTGATACAGGGAGCGTAGCAGATGAGGAGGGAAGGTCCGTCGTAGCTTTCAGCCTCGATAATTGCGTTGAGGAACTGCTGCTTGTTGTAGCCCATAGCGCACTGTGCAACGTAAACGTAGCCGTAGCTCATAGCCATCATGCCGAGGTCCTTTTTCTTAACGCGCTTACCTGCAGCGGCAAATTTAGCAACTGCGCCGGTGGGGGTAGACTTGGAAGCCTGTCCGCCGGTGTTGGAGTAAACCTCGGTATCAAGAACGAGAACGTTAACGTCTTCGCCCATAGCGAGAACGTGGTCAAGTCCGCCGTAACCGATATCGTAAGCCCAGCCGTCGCCACCGATAATCCAAATGGACTTCTTAACGAGGCAATCCTTGCTTTCAAGAATTTCTTTTACAAGAGCGTCACCGGGGCAACCGCAGCCGTCACAAGCCTCAAGAGCCTTAACGAGCTTTTCGGAAGCAACCTTGCTGCCTTCAGCGTTCTTTCTGTTTGCAAGCCACTCTTCGCCGGCAGCCTTAAGCTCGCCTTCGGGAGCGTTTTCAACGAGTTGAGCGATCTTTTCAGCAACCTTAGCTCTTCTCTGGCCGTAAGCGAGGTTGAAGCCGTAGCCGAATTCAGCGTTATCTTCAAACAAGCTGTTAGCCCAAGCAGGACCGTGGCCCTTCTCGTTCTTGGTGTAGGGGCAGGTGGGGGAAGAACCACCGTAGATGGAGGAGCAGCCGGTTGCGTTTGCAACTACCATTCTGTCACCAAACATCTGGGTAATAACCTTAATATAAGGAGTTTCGCCGCAGCCTGCGCATGCGCCGGAGAACTCGAACAAGGGCTTGTTGAACTGTGAGCCCTTAACGGTAGTAGTCTTGAAGGAAGAGAGATCAACCTTGGGGAGATTCTCGGAGAACTCATAGTTAACGGTTTCTTCGTTAACGATGGTTTCAAAGGGAACCATTTCAAGAGCGGGCTTCTTGCTGGGGCAGATGTTTGCGCAAACGCCGCAACCCATACAGTCAAGCGGAGAAACCTGCATACGGAATTCGTGGCCCTTAAGACCGATGCAAGCCTTGGTGGTGTAGGTTTCAGGCTTTTCAGCGCCTTCAACGTTTACTGCAGGTCTGATACAAGCGTGGGGACAAACGAACGCACACTGGTTACACTGGATGCAGTTTTCAGCAATCCACTTGGGAACCTTAACTGCAACGCCGCGCTTCTCAAACTTGGTGGTACCGGTGGGTACGGAGCCGTCTGCATTGAAAGCGGAGGAGGGAAGCTTATCGCCCTCGAGAACGAGGATGGGATGAACAACCTGCTTGAAATATTCGTTATCGGCCACTTTTGCGGGTGCAGCGCCTTCTGCGCAGTTTGCCCAAGAAGCGGGGATTTCGATCTTGATAAGGTTGGTAGCAGCGCTTTCGATAGCTGCGTAGTTCATGTTAACTACGGCGTCGCCCTTCTTTGCAAAGGACTTGTAAGCCATCTTCTTCATGTAATCCTGAGCGTCTGCATAAGGCATGATCTTATCGTTGATAAGGAAGAATGCGGACTGGAGGATAGTGTTGGTTCTTCCGCCAAGGCCGATTTCGCCTGCGATCTTGATAGCGTCAATAACGTAGAGCTGAGCGTTCTTCTTTGCAAGAGCCTGCTTCATGCTTACGGGGAGATGCTTTTCAAGCTCTTCAACGGTTGCCCAGTTGCAGTTGAGAAGGAAGCTTCCGCCTTCCTTGAGGTCGGTTACCATATCGTAACGGGTTACGTAGCTGGGGTTGTGGCATGCAACGAAATCAGCTGCGTCGATAAGGTAAGAGGACTGGATGGGGGTGTCACCGAATCTGAGGTGAGATACGGTTATACCGCCGGACTTCTTGGAGTCATAGAAGAAGTAGCCCTGAGCGTATTTATCGGTGTGGTCACCGATGATCTTAATGGTGTTCTTGTTTGCGCCAACGGTACCGTCGGAGCCAAGACCGTAGAATTTACAGGAAACCGTTCCCTCGGGAGCAGCATCAAACTTTTCGCTGAAGTCGAGAGAGGT
>JAFVXM010000011.1 GCA_017501205.1 Clostridia bacterium | reverse complement strand
TTTTATTCAAGCCAAAGCTTCTTCGTCAGCATAATTGTGTTTAACGTTCAATTATACAGCAGTCAAAAAACTCCGTGAGTTTATTACTTCTCAAGCAGCGCCAAAATTTCGTCGGCGTTGGTATCGGGCTTTACCTTGGGCATGATCGCTTGGATAATTCCCTGCTCGTCAATCAAAAACGTAGTTCTCACAACACCCATGCTTACCTTACCGTATAACTTTTTCTCTTGCCAAACGCCATACGCCTGAATAGCCGAAAGTTCGCTATCCGAAAGTAAAACAAACGGAAGGTTATACTTGGTTGCAAAATTCATGTGCGAATTAACGCTATCCTTACTAATGCCGATAACCACCGCGTTTTTGCTTTCAATCTCTTTATTCTTTAGCGCAAAAGCGCAGGCTTGGCGAGTACAGCCGGGCGTGTTATCCTTGGGATAAAAATACAAAACCACCTTTTTCCCACAAAAATCGGATAGGGAGATTTTATTCCCCTGTTTATCCGGCAGTGTAAACTGCGGTGCCTTCATTCCAACCTCTAACATAATGCTAATCCTCCTTGCCCGTTTTTTCGGGAGTTTTTTGATTGTTTTCTTCCTCCTTAATCGGCTGCGTTTCGTCTACGTTTCTGTACCTTATAAGCGCAACTATCATTGAGATCATAACGAAAATCTCCGTTGCCACACCCATATAGGATGAAAAACGCACGTCGTAAGCCAGCCACATCGGTGAGGAAAACAGCGTTACAATTCTAAGATGCTTTGCGTTTACTAGCGAGAACGAATAACTCTGCAGTACCGTTGCAACCATGGGGACAAGCGTCCACAAATCGGAGTAGGTAAGCAGAGATATTGCCACGCCTACCGCCGCCATGCCCGTTGAGAAAAAGATTTTTCCCTTAACGTTCTTTTTTTGCAAAAAGTAGTACAGCACGTTTCTCGTAACCGCAAATATATTTAGGTACGCGCCCGTGTAAGCTGAAAGCAAAAAAAAGTGGACAATCCATAGCGCACTCGCAATCGACTGCACGACAAGTATCCTTCGGCTTGATTTCATCTGAAAGGACACAACCGCGCACGCCGCAGCAATTACACCTATTATCTGTGCGGGAATATTCATATCAAAACACCAAAAGTGCCGTTTTTATGAGAAAAACGGCACTTCTTTATTTATTACTTATTAGTTCTTTTTGAAAAGACCCTTGATCTTGCCGGCAACGTCGTTAACGGTTTTGGAAACCTTATCGCCAAAATCTCTGGGGTTTTTGATGTTAGCCTGTGCAGCTGCAAGCCTTGCGATGGGAACACGGTAAGGCGAGCAGGATACGTAGGTGAGACCTACGTTATGACAGAACTCGATGGTGGAAGGATCGCCGCCGTGCTCACCGCATATACCGAGCTTGATGTCGGGGCGAGTCTGCTTACCGAGCTGTGCTGCCATCTTAACGAGCTTGCCAACGCCATCCTGATCGAGCTTAGCAAACGGATCGTTCTCGTAAATCTTCTTTGCGTAGTAAGCATCGAGGAACTTACCTGCATCGTCACGGCTGAAGCCGAAGGTCATCTGGGTAAGGTCGTTAGTACCGAAGGAGAAGAACTCTGCTTCCTCAGCGATCTTATCAGCCATAAGAGCCGCACGGGGAATTTCGATCATGGTGCCTACCTTGTAGGTAAGGTTTGCGCCTGCAGCAGCGATGCACTCATCAGCGGTTTTAACAACGAGAGCCTTAACGTAAGCAAGCTCCTTAACCTCGCCAACGAGCGGGATCATGATTTCGGGAACCATATCCCAACCGGGGTGACGCTTAGCAACTGCGATAGCTGCCTGAATAACTGCCTTGGTCTGCATAACTGCAATTTCAGGATAGGTTACAGCAAGGCGGCATCCGCGGTGACCCATCATGGGGTTGAACTCGTGGAGACCTTCGATAATTGCCTTGAGGTCTGCAACGCTCATCTTCATTTCGTTTGCAAGAGCAGCGATATCGTCTTCTGCAGTGGGAACGAACTCGTGAAGCGGGGGATCAAGGAATCTGATGGTTACGGGGTAACCCTCAAGAGCCTCGTAAATGCCCTCAAAGTCGCTCTGCTGCATGGGGAGAAGCTTAGCAAGTGCCTTTTCTCTCTGCTCAACCGTTTCAGAAACGATCATCTCGCGCATTGCTGCGATACGGTCGGGATCAAAGAACATATGCTCGGTACGGCAAAGGCCGATACCCTCTGCGCCAAATGCGCGTGCCTGCTTTGCATCCTTGGGAGTATCAGCGTTGGTGCGAACCTTAAGTGCGCGATACTGATCTGCCCAGTCCATTATTCTCTTGAAGTCACCTGCAACGGCTGCTTCAACGGTGGGAATAGCCTCGCCGTAAATGTTACCGGTAGAACCGTCGAGAGAGATCCAGTCACCCTCGTGGAAGGTCTGACCGTTGAGGGTGAATACCTTATTCTCCTCGTCAATCTTGATTGCGCCGCAGCCGGATACACAGCAGGTACCCATACCGCGTGCAACAACTGCTGCGTGAGAGGTCATACCGCCGCGAACGGTGAGTATACCCTGAGCGTAATGCATACCTTCGATATCCTCGGGGGAGGTTTCAAGACGAACGAGTACTACGTTCTTTTCGCCTTTGTTTACAACCCAGTCAGTAGCGTCCTCTGCGGTGAATACAACCTTACCGCAAGCTGCTCCGGGAGAAGCGGGAAGTGCGCTGCCGAGGGGCTTTGCTGCCTTGAGCGCCTTCGCGTCAAACTGGGGGTGAAGAAGTGCATCGAGCTGCTTGGGATCGATCATGCAAACTGCTTCCTTCTCGGTGATCATGCCCTCGTCTACAAGGTCACAAGCGATCTTGAGAGCAGCAGCTGCAGTACGCTTACCGTTTCTGGTCTGAAGCATAAAGAGCTTGCCTTCTTCGATGGTGAATTCCATATCCTGCATATCGCGATAATGCTTTTCAAGCTTTTCAACTATTGCGAGGAACTGTTCGTATACAGCGGGGTTCTCTTTCTTGAGCTGTTCGATAGTCTGGGGAGTTCTTACGCCCGCAACAACGTCTTCGCCCTGTGCGTTCATAAGATATTCGCCGTAAAGGCCCTTTTCGCCCGTGGAGGGGTTTCTGGAGAATGCTACGCCGGTACCGGAGCTTTCGCCCATGTTGCCGAATACCATTTCCTGTACGTTAACGGCAGTACCCCAGCTGGAGGGTATGTCGTTCATTCTTCTATAATATATTGCGCGGGGGTTCTCCCATGAACGGAATACTGCCTTGATTGCGCCCATAAGCTGTTCCTTAGGATCGGAGGGGAAATCTACGCCGAGCTTGCTCTTGTACTCTGCCTTGAAAAGACGAGCGAGCTCCTTAAGATCATCTGCATCCAATTCGGTATCAAGCTTAACGCCCTTCTTCTCCTTCATCTCATCGATAAGAACCTCAAAGTACTTCTTACCAACTTCCATAACAACGTCAGAATACATCTGGATGAAGCGGCGATAGCTGTCGTAAGCGAAACGACGGTTACCGGTCTTTGCTGCAAATCTCTCCACAACCTCGTCGTTAAGGCCAAGGTTAAGGATGGTATCCATCATACCGGGCATGGAAGCTCTTGCACCCGAACGAACGGATACGAGAAGAGGATTGTCAAGGCTACCGAACTGTTTTCCGGTAATCTCTTCCAACTTAGCAATGTACTCCATTATCTGAGCCTGAATAGTCTCGTTAATTTTTTCACCGTCAGCATAATACTGGGTGCAGGCCTCGGTGGTAATGGTAAAGCCTCTGGGAACGGGCATGCCGAGATTGGTCATTTCAGCAAGGTTTGCACCCTTGCCGCCGAGCAATTCGCGCATCTTTCCATTGCCTTCGCTGAAAAGATAAACGTACTTCATAATATATTGTTCCTCCTAAAAAAATAGAATGATTTATTACTTATTAATTTTAGCCATATAATTATAGAGTATTTTTGAACATTTAGCAAGCATTTTTTGCACTCTTAGCAACATTTTAACTTTTTTATGCCGTATTTTCGTTTATTTATGTCCTTTTTTTTGTTTTTTTCCGATATTTTACCGCCCTATTTTCCCTCTGGCAAACCGACTTTATCCAAGCTCACCGCGCACAAAAAATGCTATTTTTACAAAATTCGTCATAAAATTACAGCAATTTGTAAAATAATTTATAAAAATACTATGATATCGCTTGTATTTTTACAAAATTTGTATTATAATCTTGATAAAGACCAAAAAAAGGAGTATCTTTATGAAGAAGAGACTTATAACTTTGCTTAGCGACAGCAGTGAAATAACCGAATATTTTAAAAATTCCGACTACTTTGATGTGATTGCCACCAGCTCAAGCGGAAGCGAGGGCATCGCGCTTATCGAAAGCCGACGCCCGGATGCAGTGATCTGTGATCTCATGCTAAGCGATCTGGACGGGCTATCCGTTATAGATAAAGCCGCGGGGTTAAACGTTAAAACGCTGCTATACTCCCCGCTTAACAGCGACGAGATCATCCGCCTTGCAACCGCACGCGGAGCATCCCTCTACATAGTGAAGCCGGCGCCGGCAACATTGCTTCACAGCCGCTTGAAGGAGCTGTTCGATCAGCCGCAGGAGACCTCACTCAGCAATCCCTCAAGCGGAAACGGCAAACGGTATCTTTCGGACGAATACCGCAGCGCAGCAGAGCTCAGAATAAGCAACATCTTCCTTTCCGCAGGTATTCCGCCGCACATAAAGGGCTACAGCTTTCTCCGCACGGGCGTTTTGCTCGCGATGACCGATCCCTCTATCCTCGGCAACATCACGAAGCGGCTGTATCCCATGATAGCCGATATTTACGACACCACCCCCAGCAAGGTAGAGCGCGCTATACGCCACGCAATAGAGGTTGCGTGGAACAGAGGGCGCATTGAAAACCTGAACGCCGTTTTCGGCGTGACCTTTTATCTTAGCGGAGATAAGCCAACCAACGGAGAATTTATAGCCCTTGTTGCGGATAGGCTGATTCAGGAGATACATATGGGTAAGCTCGGCTGATAAGCCGTGTATTTCTCACAGCAACCCGCATCGTGAATTTCACACTAAAAAAAGGGCTTACGAGACATCGTTAGCACCCTTTTTCGCACAAAAAGCTCGGTTTTTAGTGCGTCAGTAATAGAGATTATTACTGACGCACTAGTTATATTTGCCTGTCGGCAAGTTATATTGCTTTCGCAGTTATATTTTGCTATGCAAAGTTTTATTTTCCCTTTCGGGAAAGTTGTGGCAAATATAATATAACTTTAACCGTAGGTTAAAATATAACTGCTTACGCAGTTGGCGTTCGCTACGCTCGGCTACACTGTTTACTGCGTAAACAATATCACTTTTAG
>JAFVXM010000010.1 GCA_017501205.1 Clostridia bacterium | reverse complement strand
TGGAATTGACGGCAAAGATTTTGCCATCGGGCTTTTAAAATTAGATAAAATCGCTTATCCTAAAATTGATTTTGCGCCTATAAGGCGAATAGGAGAAGCAGGTTTTTTATTTAGGATAATTTGTTTGCATCTTTATTTGTGTAAAATTCCTAAAAGATTGTGCGTTACGCCTATTGATTTTGGCTATTTGATGTTTTATGATATTTGTGTAAATTGGAAAGGCATCGAAAAATTTATGGAAAATAACCGTTGTTTTTTTTGTGCTTAACTTATGTATCCGCCGCTTAAAGGTAGGGCAAAAAAGGGAAAAACAGGCGAATTTGCACCTTTGCGGTTTGGAGAAAAGTAAAATAATTAAAAGGAAAAAAGCGCGGATCTGCGCTGAAATAAATAATTAGGAGGAAACAGTTGTGAAAAAGATTGCATTATTAGTTCTTTGCTGTCTTACGGTTTTGTTTGGCGCGCTTGGCGTTGCCTGCTTTGCCGTTGGCCCCGGGAATGAAGTTGCAGACAAGAACTTGACCTTTACTCAGAGTGATTGGACGGTTCAAAAGGGCGAATGGGAGTTTTCCGATCGCATTTTAAATCAAAATGCAGAGGGAAATGCCAACCGCATCGTTTTGAACGACGTGATTGATCAGAATTATCTTGACGTTTCCGTTGACGTTAAGTTTACGGATAAGATCAACGAGGCCGGAATTGAATTCAGGGCTGCAGGAAATTTTGACAACACCCAGAAACAGGCGTTCGTTATCAATAGTGAATCTAACTATGCAGGTATTTACCACTTGCAGGCAAATAGGAGCACTTTGGATAAAAAGCCCCTAAATGTCGCAAAAAACAGGTGGTATCGTCTTCGCGTTGTGCTTTCGGGCGTGAGCGCGGAGTTTTATATTGACGATGAGCTTTGGCTCTCACGTGACGACGTTGCGCTTAAGGATAACACCTACGAGGGTGTTTCGGATGATAGCCCTTACGTTGCACTTTTAGCAAATAACGGCGGAGTTTCCTTCCGTAATTTCGAATACACGGCAGAGGTTGGCAAGGTTTATTCATGGGAGGAGATCGTGGATATGTCCGACGTTAAGAAGGGCGGCTACGAGCGCTTTAACGGCAAGAAGTTTGAATATCCCTACGTGGGCCTTGGCAAAACCACTATGCTCGTTAGCCCTTACGGCTTCCTGAAGCCCCAGGCTAACCGCCCCGGCCAGACATCCTTTGTTTATAAAAACGATCCCGCACTTATCTATGATTTCTGGTGGGACGACGCTATTAAGGTAACCCCGTTTACCTTTGGCGGTGGATATTTAAAGAACGGCAGGGTTTACAACGGCGAGGTAACCGAGGACGAAAAGACCTCTTACTACCAGCACACCGATATCGAAACCGGTCTTTTGACCACGGAATTGACCTTGGACGTTGACGGCACTTATATCGATACCGTAAGAGAGGTTATCGTCAATAAGGACGGCGTTGTAGCATATAGGATCACCAACAGCGGCAAGCAGGACTTCGTGTTTGAGGTTGGCACCGAGGCTGGATTTAACGGCACCTACTCCGCTATTGAAAACGGCTTCGTAGTAGAGAGCAATTTGAGAAAAGACGCCCAAAACAAGGGTTATCTCGCAGTTAAGGGTGTTTCAGAGGCAGGCGTTAGCGTAGACGCAGCAACCGGTAAGCTCACATTTAAGGCAACCGATAAGCCCGTTTACGTGTATCTCTCTCCGTCCTCTACCTTAAACGAGGGCGAGGGCGCAAAGGCCGGCGCGGTTGAAAGATTGAACGCCGCAGGCTTTGACGCCGCTGTTAAGCAGGGCGAAGAAATTTATAAGGACGTATATTCACGTTCGCAGATCTCCATCCCCGATAAGGGCATGGCTATATGGTACGCGCGTTCATTGTTCTATATGGTAGTTTCCATGTACGACACTCGCGTTCCCGTTGGCTGCTACGGCTCCAACCCCGACGGCTTCTTTGGCAACGTATGCTTTGAGTTTGATATTATGTTCCAGCAGCTTTCTATGTTGTACCTCAATCAGACCGAGCTTTCCGGAAGCACTGTTGACTGGATTTTAAGTATTAAGGAAAAAGCAAACGAGCTTGCAAGCGAGGGATATACCGACAGATACGGCAACACTCTTCCCGAGCTTATTGACAACGGCTACCTCTTTGCATGGCTTATGGGCTGGGACGGTTCTCCTGCTCACGGTGCAGAGGTTGGCCATGAGCGTGGCTGGATGAGCCTCTTCTCGGGTGCAAACGTTGCGCTTGCAACCTTAAAGCAGGCAGAGTACACCGATGGCGAGCTTGCCGAGGCAAAGGACGTTCTCGCAGGTCAGCTCAGAGTATTGCTCTCCTTTATGGAGTTTTCCGATGAGCACGGCTGGTACTGGCATAAGGGCATTTGGACCGGTGTTGGCGACAATTACGGCAAGGGCGACGGCAACCAGAACGCAGCGGCTGTTTACTCCATTTGGGCACTTAGAGAAATTTACGAGAAAGAACCCCAGCTCTTCACCGATGCAGAGGTTGCAGAGCTTGAAGGATGGGAAGAAATGCTTGAGTATATGTGGCCGGCAAACGGTCTCAACACTTGGCATCACATCGGCGTTGGCGGTGATTTTATCCCCACGTCCATGACGCCGGGCGGTGTTGTTGATAGCTTTGGCGGAATATTCCCCATGATACTCGCTTGGTATAACATTTATTCTTACGATCTTGATGCGGTTACCTTAACGGCTTTGGGTTACCGTCCTAACTTCGATTACTTCTTTAACAGCAGCTGGGCAGCGTTTATCGCCGCAAGGGCAGGCCACGCCGAGGTTGCTGAGAAATTTGCACAGTACGTGCTTGGATCTACCTGTCTTTACGACGACACCTACTTCTGCGAAAACGCAGCCGACGGCGAGGACTATAAGCGTGCTCCCGAAACGGGCGCTCACGGCGCATACCTCATGGCTCTCTCCGCTATGATGTTTGATGGAGAAAACGAAGAGTTTATCAAGGTATTCCCCGCTATCACGGAAGAGTGGCAGAGCACGGGCGTAAGCTTCGGCAAATTCCTCGCTACGGGCAACGTAGAGGTTTCCGCAAGCTTTACAAACGAAAAGACCAACGTAACTATTACCAACAACTCCAAAAAGACCGTTGAGAGAACGGTTCTCGTGAGGGTTGCAAAGGGCAGCGGCGCCGCTACCTATAACGGCACCGAATACCCGATAGTAGACGGATATTTTGCACAGATCCCCGTAACCGTTGAGGCAGGCGAAACTGTTGAAATGGAGGTAGTGGGCATTGAAAAGGACGTTGAAGTTGCGCCCTTCCACGCAATATTCCCGATGGACGGCTCCGATAGCATCCGCATCGAAAACACCATATTCCACTGGTCGCGCTCGGATACAGCGGCTTCTTACGAGCTTGTAATTTCCAAAAACGAAGATCTCTCTGATCCCATCTACACCGTTGATATGGGACAGAAGAACCTCTATTATCCTCTTGTAGAGCGCGATTACATCAACCTTGAAGAGGGCGAAACCTATTACTGGACGGCTTACGGCATTAACGGCGAGAACAAGACCATGATGCAGGACGGCATCTGCTCGTTCAAGATCAGGGTTGAAACCATCAACCGTTTTGGCTTCATATTTGAAAGCAAGGGCGATATTTCCCTTACCGAAACCGGCATTAAGCTTGTAGCTCACGCAGCCGCAAACGATACCTCTAACGTAGCGATTGTTGCTCCCGGTGCAGATCAGTACACCGTTGATATGGCGCTTGAGTTTGCACCCGTTAAGAACCACCAGCAGGCAGGTATTCTCCTTTACGTTACCGATGCAAACTATCTCAAGCTCTCCAGAAGCTACACCAATAACGCGAACGTTATTGATATGAAGACCTCCTCCGGTAGCTTCTACGCATCCGTTCCGGATAGGTTTACCGAAGGCACCGTATATCTTAAGCTTGTTGTTACAAACGGCGTTATAGCAGGCTATTTCAGCGTAGACGGCGTTAAGTACCAGAAGCTTGGCGAAACTCCCAACGAGTACGCAGGCATGAATGAAAAGATAGGTGCGTTCGTTTCCGTTTGGACGAGTGTTAAGGAAACCGTCGCATACGTTAACAACTTTGCGATCGATACCGAGAATTATGAGATATTTGATGGCGAAACGGTTGTTGATGAAACGCTGTTTGACCTTGCAGGCTACGTATTCAAGAAGCTTGGCGACGTTACCGTGAACGGTAGCAACGTTAAGATCGTGGGCGCAGGCGACGAGGGGCAGCCTTCCGGCATCCGCACGGGCGTTGAGGGCAATCAGGAAATCACCGCTAAAATCGCTTATACCGGCTGTGCAGGCATGATGATCAAGAACGGCGCAAGCTATCAGTTCATCCGCGTAAACGGCAATAATTACGAAAGCTATGGCAACATTGAGGCAAACGGCGGCATAGGCTCTACCGCAATGGGTGAGGCTAACGGAACCGTATGGCTCAAGATTATAAAGGACGAAAATCTCTTTGAAACCTACTACTCGCTCGATGGCGAAGCCTTCGTTAAGGCGTACACCTACGAGTCCGCAAACTTTGCGTTCACCTCTTACGACGTATATATCTATGCAAACTCCGGCGAGGCAACCGTAAACGGGGTTACCGTTAAAGAGGTTGTTAAGGGCGATCCCGATCCTATCGGCTCGGTACTCAAGCCCGTAAGCGTAGAGTGGCAGGCTGACGGTAACACCCAGATAGAGGGTGGATATATTACTCTCACCGCTCCCAAGGGCGTTTGGGAAGACGCTGCCGCACAGGCAACCATCACCGTTAAGGGCCACTACGAGGTATTCTCCAAGGTAGCCTTCACAAGCGGTATCGTTGGTATTAAGATCAGCACGGATAGCGGTTACCAGTTTATCCGTATCGGTAACGGCAAGTACGCAAGCTACGGCAACATCGAGGGCGCAGGCGGCGTTGGCGATACGTCCGTAAACCTTGAGGGCGCAACCGTTGCATTGAGAATTTTGAGAAAGGCTGCTCTCTTTGAGGGATATTACTCTCTCGATGGCGGTGCAAGCTGGGTTAAGGTTTACTCTTACGAGAGCGAAAACTTTGAAGTGATCGACGAATACAATATTCAGCTCTATGCAATTCAGGGCGCAAAGGCTGTATTCTACGGCACTTACGTAAGAGAATTCTGCAAGTCTTATCTTGCGGAAGAAAAGGCTGAATGCTCCTTCACGTCAGGCGCAAGCGCAAATAACGGCGTTATCACCGTTAGCGCGGCGGCGGGCGTATGGGAGGATGCGGCAGACGCGGCTTACTTTAACGTAGCGGGCGACTTCGCAGTTACTGCAAAGGCAAAGTTTAATAACGGCGTTGCAGGTGTTATGATTAAGAACGCAGACGGCGGATACCAGTTTATAAGAACTAACGGTACAACCTATGCAAGCTATGGCAACATCGAGGGAGCAGGCGGCGTTGGCGATACCGCGTTCGAGGGCTTCAACGGTGAGATTTACTTCAAGATTAACAAGGTCGGCGCGTTGTTTGAAACCTATTATTCATTGAACGGCACCGATTGGGTTAAGGTCTACGGCTATGCGAGCGAGGCGTTTGCTTCCGTAGATGCATGCACCGTTTACCTTTATGGTATTCAGGGTGCAGACGTTGAATTTACCGAGGTTAGCGTGGCAAAATACGTTTACGCAACCGTAGAGATCAACGATACCACTCCCGCTCCCGAGCTCACTCCCGACGAGCCTGAGGTTCCCGATACCCCCGTTGTTAAGGGTGAGTGGAAGGCAAACGGTGAGGTAACCTATGAAAACGGAGTTGCAGAGGTTACTAACGGCGGATCAGAGGATAGCGAAAACTACCTCGGCATCAACCTCAGCGGCAATTACACCGTAACCACCAAAATAAGCGGCATCCACTATATCGGCATGCAGCTCAGAACGAATAGCGGCTATATGTTCATCCGCCTCAACGTGGCAGGCAAAAACTACTGCAGTTACGGCAACATCGAGGGAGCGGGCGGCATCGGCGATACGGCCTTTGAGCCTACGGATAACATGTATCTCCGCATGGTAAAGAACGGCAAGCTTCTTGAAACGTACTTCTCGCTCGACGGCGGCGCTAACTGGACAAAGGTTTACTCCTACGAGAGCGAAAACTTCGCGTTTACCGATTACGAAATCCG
>JAFVXM010000009.1 GCA_017501205.1 Clostridia bacterium | reverse complement strand
TTTGCATAGAGAGTAGCATCGCCGTCCGCACTGATATCGAGCGTCAAGGTTACCCTGCCCTCGATAACGTAGCCGTCGATATATTTAGCGTTTGCCTCGCTTACGAGCTTATCTCCCCAAGGAGTAAACGCGCCGGTCTTACTTGCAAACAACAGATTTGAGCTATACGGGCTGCTGTCGCCGTAAGTACTCATAAGACCAAAGCCAAAGTTTTTAAAGGTGTTGAAATCAATATCGATATCAATGCTCATCGCACCGCTGATCTTCACCTTGTTGTTTATAACACCATCCTGGGCATAGCCGGGAACAAACACGAGTGCTCCCTCTACATCCTCGGGAATCACTTCAATATCCTCGGTAACGGCAGGGGTGTAAACGAGGTTGCCTGCATTAAGATCAGCAAGCACTCCGTCACTTAAAATATAGTTATCGGTGATGTTCGCCGCCGCCTGATCATCGGTATAAGTTCCAACGGTATCGGTTGCGGTAAAGCCGTAATAGTAAGAGGAAGAAGCACCTCCAACAAAGAAGAATGCTATATAACAATTGTCTGCCTTAACCTCTTTTGAATAGAGGCCCTCTATCGTATCGCTCACCTGAACGTATTCAGTCTGCTGAGGATTATTGCCCGCATAGGTTCCGGCGCTCTCCAAGGATTTTGCAAAAAGCGTAGTATCGCCATTTGCGATACCTCCATTTTAATACGAACCTTCTGGAAAATCTTGTATTCTCCGGCATAATCCTCGTTATAATTCTGCCACGGTTTTTGGCTACCAACAAAGCTGGATGCCCAGGGCGTCCAATATGAACCGCCCTTACCTATATCGTTTTCACAGTAAATCATTCTTGAGGAGTACGGATTACTGTTTCTGTTATCTGTGGTAAGGCCAAAGCCCCATTTAGCATTCCACGCGTTGGGCTTATAGTCAAACTCCAACGTAACAGCACCTTTTACAGGCGTTTTATAATACATTAGCTGCTGTGCTGCAGTATAACTGGATTTTATCTCCAAACTACCCGATGTTTTAACAATGGTTTGGGTTTGAGCCGAGCCCACAACGCTTACGCCGAAGAGAGCACAGCAAACAAGCGTCAAAACGCTTAACAATATCAATAATTTCTTTTTCATATTCTTTTCCCCTTATCCTAAAATTGAAGTATCGCCGTAGTTTTTATACTCATCGGGAACTTCCTTATAATCGGAAATTGAGCCCTCTAACGTAGAAAGGTTAGTTACGGAGATGTTCTTTACGGAGAAGTTTCCGTAGTAGTTGGTGCAAATTGAGAAGAAGCCCTTGGTATCAACGTCTGAAATAACTGCACGCGGGATAGTGAGTGCGCTATCCGGCTCGTCGTCATACTTATAATAAAGGGTAATAGTTCTGTTGTTTACAACAACCATCACGTTGAGTACGGTGTGAGTGCTTCCCTCACCGAAATCCTCAAAAATGTTATAATCGGTTTCAAGCGAGGTCTTGCCGCCGTCAAATGCGGAAAGACCGATTGTTTCTATTCTGTTGTAGCCTACCTTATCTCCCTCTACTCCTCTGGGTGCAAAAATTATCGTCTGGCAATTTGCATACGTATCGGTAAGCATCTGTTTGCCAACGCTTATACCTATCCAGCTACACTGAGAAACACCTGCGATTGCGCCCTGCATGATGTTGGAGAGCGTAAACTTAACAACGTAATCGGAATACATCTGCTTGGTTGCAAGGAAAGCGCTTTGATCGGCGTTAACAAACAGTGTTTCGCCGGAAAGTATAAACGCGTTGCCTGCGGTGTACCAATCGGTAGTGGTGTTTACAACAGGTCTGCCGAGAGAATTCAAGGCATTGAAGTTTTCAGCAATGCTCTTGGTTTCGTAATCTACGAGCACGAACTTCTGAACGTTTACGTCATCCACGAATATATCGGCACCTTCCTTTACTCTGAATCCGAGCTTGCCGTTTATAGCGGTAACGCCATCAACGGAGAGCACGTATTTGCCGTTTACAAAAACGTCTGCAACACCTGTAGTTTTAACCTTAAGCATAAGCTTAAAGCTTGCATTAGAATAATCTGCACCGAGATTATATGACTTTCCGCCGTATTTAATAAACGTGAACGGAGTGTCCTCTATATTTTCATTAACAAAGGTGAAGGCGGTTTCTGCGCTTTCCGTTTTACCGAAAACAGCCTCAAATCCGCTACCCATTTCATTTACGGTTATTGAAGAAGAGAAGTCGTAAGCGTTGATAAGCGCAGCGTCTACCTCTATCTCCTCATTAGAGATTATAGATCCCTCGCCGTTAACCTTTACGTTACCTATCGGGCCGCTGAAATAATTGTTAATCTTCTGTCCAGCGTAGCTGTTCCAAAGTCTGAATTCTTTGCTTTTATCAGCAGAAGCAGATCCGAAAATATGATCGATAACGTTGTCCTTAAGGTCGGATTTGGATTTCCAAATAAGCTCGCCGTTTGCATCGGTAACCTTAATATCGGAAATACAAGCCATACCGCCTGTGGACATAGAACCAAAGCCAAAGTAGCCCTTTAGTGAAACGTTGTCAATAGTGCCAACCTTAACGTAATCCTGAGCCTCACCTGCAACACGCTTAGCCTCATCTACCTCACAGTAATAGAAATCAAGCCTGTTATCCTCAATTGCTTCGCCGACATCACATGCTAACTTGATAGCATATCTGGTGCCATCATTTGCCATGGGAACGTTAAGCTTTGAAGGACCGGTACCGTCGAGCTTGTTCGCAACAACGCCCATTTTGGTGTAGTTTTCAAGACTGGCGCCGTTCATAACAAGCGCGTTGCCGTAAACACCGGGCTCCTCGCCTATCGTGGTGAAGTTAAGGTCAAAGCTATCAAGGCCTACGTAAACGGCAATCCAACTTACAGCATCTCTCGAAACGATAAATTCAAGGTTGTAATCATCGATAAGACCGATCTCAAGGCCATCTGCAAACCCCGTTCCAAGCCAAGTAACACAGGATGAGAAATCACCGCCGTAAAACTGCAGTGCGCCGCCGTAGGACTGTGCCTCCGTGCCACCGCTTACGCTCCATTTATCCGTATCGAGCGCGTCGGCATTAAAGTTATCGGCGATAGCCGTCGTTTTAATAGACGATGCTTCAACCTTACCCGTTTTACCTACCTCGGCAAACGCAAGCAGAGAAATTGCAATTGCGATTGCGCATAGTGCAGCAACAATTTTTTTCATCTTATACCTCCGTATATATATTTTGGACGTTAATATTCAACGTCGGGAACTAATTTGTTTATCCCCCATCTTATAAGAAGGATAAACGGAATACCTATCAGCGAGAAGAACAGACCGAACGCCGCCGCGTCCTCCTGCTGACCGTTAGTTGTCATATAAATTACGCGCAGCGCCACCGTGCCCGTGTTGCCGTTCACGCCGCCATCCGCTCCGCAAAGCAGCATCGGCTGCAAATAATAGCTGAACACACCGAGCGTGCCTATTATAAATAGGGTTGAGTACGTGGGCATAACGAGAGGAAGGATTATTTGGAACATTTCCCTCACAACGCCAACGCCATCGAGCTTACCTGCCTCAATAACCTCCTGCGGAAGTCGGGATATAGCGCCGTTTAGCAAAACTATATCGTAGCCAAGACCTGCCCACACACCAAAGGTAAACACCAAGGGCATTGCTGTTGGGCTCATGGAAGAAAACCAGTCCACGTCAAGCCCAAACGTCTCCTTTAAAAAGTTGCTTATGGGCCCGAAGTCTGCGTTCCACATAAACTTAAAGCTCATCGCCAAAACGACGACGGAAAGCATTGACGGTATGAAAAAGATTACCCTGAACAAATTTGAAAAGGGCACCTTTTTAAATAAGAAGTAGGCAGAAAAGAACGAGAGTGGCAAAATTATAAAATTCTGCACGGGAAAGCACCATAGTGAATTTTTTAAATTTTGCACAACAAGGGGATCGCGCCCAAGTATCATATCTTTAAATATGTTTTCAAAGCGCGTTAGCCCGTACCACTCGTACTGCGCCGTTTCTGTATCGAATTTAAAGAACGTTAACACAAAGGAGTTTGCGTTTACGTAAACCCAAAAGACACAGAAATGTATTATTGCCCAAGCAAGCATCAATGCGATAAACGCGTGCTTGGGCCAATCAATTCTCTTTCGTTTTACCATTTTAAACCATCTTTAGCCAAATATCCCACTTACCCCTTGCGCTGTTATACATCTGTTCGCAAAGTGCGGAAGGCTCACTATTAACTAAGTTACCGTAAAGAGTTGCTGCGCCCAAAGGCTCCCAGTGCCTGATGCCTGCATAGGTATAAATGGGGCTATCGGATACTCTCCACATCTTCTCGGAATTTTCATAATATTCCATGCAGCTCTTACTGAAGGACGATAAGCCCTGCAGCTTGGAAGGCTGGTAGAGGAAGGGTCTGGGCATACCTGTATACTGCGTGAACTTCTCAATCCATTCAGGTCTGTTCATAAAGGCGAGGAATGCTTTAGCCGCCGTTACGTTTGCAGCATTTTTGGGAATAAGACCAACGTCGCCTGCCTCGGTGTTGCAAACCTGAATAACGTTTCCGTTCTCATCGGTTTTTGCGCCTTTAATTGCGGGCGTGGGCATCATAGCCATATTGAAGCCCTTGGGAAGGAATTTACCGACCTCGGTTTCAATCCAGCTACCGGTGGGGCACATTGCAGCTTCGCCGCTTACGAAAACGCGGTGAGCATCGTTATGATCTCTGCCCATAGGTGCATTGATGCTGTTTTTCCACGTGCCATTGCTTACAATAAGGTTCTTCCATGCCTTAAGAGCTTCTACCCTACCGGGATCCTTGAACACGTCAACGTTTTCAAATTTATAGAAGCTCTCCCACTTTTCAACGCCGGAATACTGAGCCCACCAACCCATGGTTACAAAATCCCAGTATCCAAACTCTTCGCCGCCCCATGCAAAGGGAGCGATGCCCTTATCCGTAAGCTTTTGGCAGCAATCCAAAAGCTCTGCATAGGTTGCGGGGGGATTTGTATAGCCAACGCTCGCGAGCATATCCACGTTATATACGATACCGGTAGTGCCTGACGTCCAGGGCATTACCCAGAAATGTTTTTCAGAAGTGGCCGTTTTCGAAGTTTTTCCGTAGTTTAAGTATTCAGGCTCGAAAATATCAGCGGCAGTAAGGTTTGTGCTTCCCTTCGCGCTGTCCGCAGCGTAAACGGACGTGCCAGCCACGTCGTATTTAGAGGTGATCGTAGCGTCGCCGTAGGTTTCAGAGAACGTTCCGTCGTAAAGATCGTCCATCGGAGCCAAATAACCCTTCTGAACGAACTTCTGCCAGTTTGTGTAAAGGATGAACATGAGGTCGGGCAGATTTCTGTTCGACTCTAAAAGAGTAAGTGCGTTTTCCGTTGCCTGCGCGTCGTCGGTTAGCTCAACCTTAATCTTGGTCTCGTTCTCGAACGCCATTGCAAGCTCTTCGATCCAAAATGATCCCGTACCACCCTTATAGTAGGTGATCTTCAGCGTTCCATTCTTACCGATTTCAGGGTCACGGTTATCGCCGTTTTTATTCCCACAAGCTACCAAGCTTAAGGAAACGATAAGAATTAACATTGTTGCCAATATCTTCTTCAACATATTTTCTCTCCTTTATTTTTCGGCGTTAAGCCATAATATTATTTCGTTCATAAATTCTTCTGAAAACCTACCGCCCGTCAGGTTGCAAAGCGCGCGCAGCGGCATATTTTTCATAATTTGGTTAAACATAGGCGAATCCGTTTCGCCGTCAACCATATTTACTTCAGCATTAAAGTTTCCGCATATAGCGAGGCACAGATACGGCTTGAGATCCTCCGTCACTGTTTTTCTGCCCTTTGCCGTTTTAAGCAGCACGCCTACTTCGGTGTTCCTATCGTACACCGGCAAGTGCTCAGGCTGCTTATTTTGTGCGAAAAAGGCCACTTTTTGCACAGCATTGCGCCTTACGCTGATCTCGTAGCTTCCGCCGCAAACGGCGAGCCTCTTGACGGACGGATCATAAGTTTTAAACCACTCGTTTAAAACGGGAATTTCAACCTTAACACGCTCTCCCTTGGGGACTGAAACCTTAACGAAATCCTTAAGCTCACCCTCGGGGCGCGCTCCGCCGTCCTTATATCCAACGTAAATCTGAATTACTTCTCTGTCGTCATACTTGCCGACGTTTTCAAGCTCTACCGCAATTACACCGTCTTCAAGCGTCACGCTTCTGTACTTGATATCGCCGTAGCCAAGGCCAAAACCAAAGGGGTATTTTACGTCAACGCCCTTTGCGTTGTAATACTTATATCCCACAAACAAGCCCTCGCCGTAGTAAGCGGTGCTTCCGTTTGCAACGAAGTAAGGAAACGCAGAGCTATCGCGAACTCCGTGCAAAACAGTTTCTGCAAGCCTGCCGCTTGGCAACCTTCTTCCGCTCAAAACAGAAGATATCGCATCGGCAAAAACGCTACCTGCAAGATAACTCTCAATGAGCGCGTCCGCGCAATCGTCCCACTCGGTTTCAACCGTTCCGCCGTTTGACAGAACCACTACCGTTTTGGCGTTTATTTGCTTTAGTGCTTTTATAAAATCAATTTGATTTTGAGGTATTGAAATATGCTCTCTATCGTAGCCTTCAGACTCAAAAATTTCAGGAAGACCTGCAAAAACGACGCATATATCGCAGGTTTTCGCCATATTTACGGCTTCGAGAAGCAAATCGTTATTCATCTCTCCGTCAAGCGTAAACGCCTTTGAATACGCCACGCTTTCCGCGCCGAATTCTGCCTGCATTGCATCTATCGGGCTATTTACAAACAGCGGAATAACGTGCGCGGATCCGCCGCCCTGTATTCTCGGCTGCTTTGCAAACTCACCAAAAACGCCTATCCTCTGCCCCTTTGATTTATCTATGGGCAGAACGCCGTTGTTCTTCAGCAAAACCATGCTTTCAGCCGCAACGGATGCGCTAACCTCTATAGCCTTTTCCACGTTAAACTCAACGCGCTTGCGTCCGTTTATTTTTTCCAAAGCTTTCAGATATCTTTTTACGCATTTATCCACAGCAGCCTCGGATATTATTCCATCCTCAACTGCCTTTATAAGCTTTTCCGTGTTGGAAGGGTTAGGCGGCATTTCCATATCAAGCCCTGCGTTAACTGCCTTGATCTTATCGTCAACAGCGCCCCAGTCCGATATAACAATACCTGAAAAACCCCATATATCGCGCAAAATTCCGTCAATTACGCTTTCGTTCTCTCCGACGTATTCTCCGTTTACCCTGTTATAGCAGGACATGATCGAATCGGGATCGGATTTTTTTACCACCCTTTCAAAGGATGATAGATAGGTTTCCGCAAACACGTCCTCCGCGATGACGTTATTTACCGTCATCCTCTTATATTCCTGATTGTTTGCGGCAAAGTGCTTTACGCATGCGCCGGTATTTTTCTGAAGCCCTTTTACAAAGCCCGCGGTCAACTCCCCTGAAAGACAAGGGTCCTCTGAATAATACTCAAAGTTTCTGCCGCATAGGGGCGAGCGCTTGAGATTTTGAGCAGGGCCAAGCAAAAGCTTTATGCCCCTATCCGAGCATTCCTCGCCGAGGACTTCGCCTATTCTTTCGGTTGCCGACCTATCAAAAGAGCAGGCAAGCAAGCACGCGGACGGGTAACAAAATGCGGGCGAGCCGTCCCTGATACCGTTAGGGCCGTCACTCATTTTGAAGCCCGTTATCCCAAGCCTCTCTACATCCTGCGACTCAAACACACCCTTGCCCGTAAGAAGACTGCATTTTTCTCTTAACGTCAATTTCTTTATCAGCTTATCTGTTTCCATATTTGCTACCGCTTGAATAGATCGGCTCAACGGTAAAATCGCCTGTGCCGTCCTTTATCGTGATGCGCGTACCGCCTTGCTGATACCAGCTATCGTAGGTGCCCGTTTTGTTGCCAAACGTAAGCCTTACGCCCTCGTACATAATGCTGGTGTTATTGCAGTGGTTATGGCCCACAAACACACCCTTTGTGCTGTTTAGCTCCTGTATTCTCTCCCATAAAGCGTTGCTTTGGAAATATGCAACGGATTCCATATTTGCACCGTAATCTCCATTATTAAGCAGCTTGCCGTCAGCGCTTACAAATCCTCGATCGGTATTGCTATACTTGAGCATTGCGAGGTAATGCTGCCTCATAGGATGATGGAAGAACATAAAGCTTGGAACGACGCCCGCAGAAAGGTCGCCCTTGCCGTAACGCACCTTGGACGCCTTTCTGATCTCACTCTCGTACCAGTCGATTTGTTCAGCATTCATGCCCGCAGCCATATCGCATCCGTGAGTATCCATCATAACGAAGGTGTAGGCTATTTTTCCGTTTTCGGTAAGGTTAACGGTGAAATTGCCGCTGCCCATCGTTTCGGCGCCTAACTCATAAAGGCAGTTTTCGGTATTCTGCTCAACGTATTCAGCCTGCCACTTCATACCCTTTCCGCATTCGTAATCCACGCCGCCGTAATTGACTACCGTTTCTCCATCGTGATTGCCGTTAACAAAGCTCCAAGGAATATCAAAGCTATCCATCAAATCAACAAGCGCCTTAAAATTGCTTCCGTCGCCATCAAACTGCCCGTAAACGTTATCGCCCGTTAACACGATGAAATCAGGGCTTTCCGCGCTGACAAGCTCCCTTATAAGGTTAAATGCGCAAGTATCCCTATCCGGCCATTTTGCAATATCCCCAGCTGTCAATCTACCCTCGTAAGGCAGTTGCTTTACGTCGATAATCTGAATATCGGTGAGCTGAAGTATTTTATAATCCTTGCCCGACTGTTTTTCGAGCGTCATCCTCTCATACCCGGTTACGTCGATCCCGTCGTCAGCGCTGTTATTTTTGCCTGAGCAGGAAAACATGAACACAAGCATTAGAGAAAGAACTATTAGCAGAAATTTTTTCATAAAAACATCCTTATAATTATTTTAGATAATTATATCATATTATAAAATCTAAATGAAGTACATTTTTTGTACAAGTTGCACAGAAAATCATTTTTTTCGTAAATTCTTATTTTTTTAAGAAAAAGCGAACAGTGCTCGGAATCTTTACAGCCTGCTATTCTACTCCCAAAAAACAAAAACCCCCTTTATCGCACGTTTTTTAGCAAAAATCATAATTGCAAATAAAAGCATCTTTTTTAAAAAGAAAGCTTAGCGGCAAAAAAAACGCAGCTAAGCTTTGGCAAATATTTGATAGATCAGAAGGTAAATTTATCCCATGGCAGCTGTGCATCCACTTCGCCGCAGAGCAACCCGTCTATGTGCATCAGCATAGGAAAATCATTAATATCAACGTCGCCCTTATCCGCACGCCTTTTTATTGCACGGGCAACCCTTTTTGCAACGACGAGCGACTCAAGCGTTACGCCGTTAAGTTCTCTGACCGCTTCGTCGTAAGAAAGACCGCGCCCAAGCAAGATGCCGATAAGCCTCGTTCTTCCCCCGTACACCGTGACGTAAAGATCGCCGAGCCCCATGCACTCACAGTCCTCGGTGGCGTTTTGCAGGCGGAGAAGCTTTTTCATCTCCCTCGCCGATTGATAAAATGCACCTGCCTGCGAGTTGTAGTGCAAACCGCAATCCTCGCCGTTTTCCCTCTCGCAAAGCCCTATGGTTAAAGCGATGCCCAGAGCGTAACCGTTTTTAAGAGCTACGGCACTTTCAAGCCCTAACACGTCCTCCGTTAAAGAAACGTGGTAGTAATCGGTTGCAAGCGCCTGCTTCATCATTTTAAGCGTTTGCATGCTATTGCCGCAGAAAGCGACCTCCGTGTGATCGTGAAAAACCAGCTCGTAAGACGTGCAAGGGCCGCCTATCGCACAAATATCCCTCTTAATACTCTTTTGGGCAAGGCTATTTGCCCAGTATTCGGGATAGGAAATAAGCGTGCCGTCATCTAAATCAATAAGCCCCTTGGTTACGGAGAGAACAGGCAAATCGCTTGCGGAGTGGCTGAGCACCTCATTCAAAAACCAGTCCACACCAAACGAGCTGACACCGCAGATAATAAAATCCGAGCCGGAAACAGCCTCTTCCCACTCCTCAAACTGAAAGTATTTTACGCCGCTCGGAAAATTCCTTTCAAACTTGGGATGCCTGCCTGTTGACCTGCACGCTTTTATGATATCTGTATCCAGCGGAGTTCCGATCAAGCAAACTTCGTTTCCGTTTTCTCTTCCGGGAAATGCAAGAGCAGAGCCCATCATTCCTGCACCTATAATGCTTATTTTCATTTTTCGCTCCTTTAAGAAAAATCTGCTTCTTCACATATAGTTTAATCATAACATCTATAGCGATTTTTGTCAACACCCAGCACGGCACAAGACGAAAAAACGGCTTACCGCTTTCTAAAAAAAGTGCGATAAGCCGCGTTTTAGGCTTCCTTTTTACATATCGTAAGCTACAATGTCAATGCCGTTGTGCTCTACAAGCGAGGTTAGCTTATCCCCGTCAACTACGATATTTTTTCCTTTAAATCGTTATCAATCTTTTTTGCAGTTTATCCACACGCTTATCTCGCGAGGTGCGTAATAGCACTTGCCCGCCTTTGAATACTCGCGCATAACGAGAGTCTTTCCGCTTTTGAGCGCGATGGAATATTTCTCTCCATCGTATTTTCCCACAGCACAGCCGTCAACAGTTTCAAGGTCATACTGCTTATAAAGATCTGCTTCGCAGGAATCCGCACATAAAACTATCGGCCCGCGAGTTATAGCAAAGGTTTCTTCAACCTCCGAGTTTACATCCTTTGACGAGTGCAGCTTATATGGCATTTCCATTTCAAAAACAACGCTCTCATTTGGCATAATCTCCACCTCGGCAAAGCCCTCGTTTTCAACAAAAACCCCGTTTATCGAACATTTTTCGCACCAATCGGGCACACGGAGCTTAAGTTTTTTGCTATTGGTTGCGGACGAAAGCATGAGCTTTACGCGGCCATCGTGGGGGTAATCCGTTTGAATAACAAGCTTGGAATCCGAAAGCTTGTATTCGCCTTCAATATAGAGAGCAACGGTAATGCCATCCTCATCCTCGCACACGCCGACGGTGGGCACCGTTCCAAGACCTGCCGCACCGATTGCTATACAGCAACCGAATTTCGCGTAAGAAGATAAATCTTTTCCACCGCCCATCAATACCCAGCGCTCGTTTTGGAAAACGGGCGAATAGCTGTAAAAGAGCGGAATAGCAAAGCCCTTTAAGTTTTCGCTATCAGTAAGCGCACCGATATACGCGTTGTAGAAGGAACGCTCAATCGCATCTATATACCTCTTCTCGCCGGTAAGCTTGTATATCGCGGCGAAGAAGCGCATGAGGGTTACGGTAACGCACGTTTCGAACTTGTTTATATCCGTTTTAATCACCTGCGTTTTTGTGGAGTTATCAAAATACTCGTCGTGTCCGCCACTCGCGCCGATGATAGCGAAGTCCTTTTCCAAAATCTTATCGGCGTAGGACATTGCAGTCTTCAAATACTCGTCGTTACCAACGATTTGGTAATATTCCAAGAGGCCCTCAAAGCATGAGGTCATTTCGTAAACCTTTTGCACGGGATATTCAAACGGGTATTTATCCGTTTCCTTTGCGTAGTAGAATAAGCCGCCCTCTTCAAACTCAGCGTCTACCATCTGCTTTGCGTAGGACAGATATCTGTCTTCCTTCGTCAGCCCGTAAAGCTTTACTATGGGTTGTAAAATGGAAAACGCATTGTAACCCAGGTGAAAGTTGCTGGTTTCCCTTATACGAATCTGACCTTCGCCGTATCCAACACGCTCAATAATATAATCGGCGTGCCTAATCAAGGCCTTGACGATTTTATTTTTAAGATCAACGTCAGAGCAAATATCGTAAAAATACTCAAGGCCGAGCATTATATACTTACGGGACCACATATCCCATCCGATAAACTCTCTCTTTTGGCTATACGCAGAGATCCGACCGTTTTCCTCTTGCGTGGCAAGAATTTTTAAAACGGCGTCCGTCAAAACCTTATAAAGCTCTTCGTCCTTGGTGTGAGAATAGATCAGCACTCCGCCACGCATGAGCTTGCCCCAGTATTCACCTCTCCAGCCCTCGTCAACATCGTCAGTCTTGCAAACGTACTGACGCACCAAAAGCTGCCAAAGAATCTCATCCTTCATTTGCTTTTCGCTAATTAAAGAGAAGAACTCTTCCCATTTATCACTATACTTCGCATCCACAGCGAAAAGTCTATTTGCTTTAGCGTAATTCATAACACTAATTCCTTTTTAATTAAATTTCACTAAAACTGCGTTTAATGCGCGTTTTAGGGCACATTTTTTAAAAATCAAACCTCGAAACCAGCCTTACAGCACGCTCGCGGTGGGCAAAACGCCATAGTAATTATAACCTATTTTACCACCCTCTGCGCCGAGCGGAGCAAGAATTTCCTGCTCAAGCTCATCAATCTTATCGATCTCTCCGGCAAGGTATTTTTCGATGGTCTTTTTACAATGCTTCAATCTTTGTATTACACCGCCCAAGCGGATATCCTGAACCTCAAAGCCAAACGGCTTCTTCTCCGTCATCCAAAACTCCTCAAACGCATCGTAGAACAACTGAATCTTCCTGATAGCGGCGGGGTAATCCTTTTTTACAATGATCTCAAGCTCGCCCCTTTCGCCATTTCTGTAAGCATTTCTTGTTTTTACGCCTAAATCAAACCTTACAGCCAAAGCCTCACAGAGCGTTCTCATCGACTTAAACAGATAGCCCCACTGTTCGTCTTTTTCGCCGTTTTTCAGCGTTTTAGCCAGCTTTTTATAATATGCGGGTGCAACGCCCTCCTCAACGAGAGCATCGCAAATACCGCAAAGAGGATCGGTAAACAGCATGGTTTTTGCAGGGCACAGAGTATCTGCGGGATCGCCTTCCTTTGCGTAAACCATATCAGGCTTTTCAAGGGCGGCAAACAGATCAAAATCAATAGAAAACCTTTCTTTAAAGAGCTTCTTTATGCTCTCCATATCAAAATTGCCCCTTGCAAACTCCGAAGCCGCAACAAGCGAGGGCAATACGGCAAAGGGTGAACATTCGCCGCCGTTATCTCCCCACATTGTAAAATAAACTTCATCTACGCTTTCGTTCACGCACGCAACGGCCGCCGCCTTGCTGATCTCAAGGCTATATCTGTTATTAGGACAGAACCCGACCCAAGTCCAGATTCCCCCCGCAAAACTCACATTATCGGTAAGTTTGCGGTGTTTTCTGATGCAATCCTCATAGTGCGAAACCTCGGTGTGATAATAGTCCCAATAGCACAGCTTAAGGTTTTGAGGCACGAGCTTCTTAACGCTTTCAGACTCGTCCTTATCGAAGGTATAGTTGCCACCGTAAGCGGCGTGCATATACATATCCCCCCATATTTCGCAGTTAAAGCCGTATTTCGCGGCAATTTCCAAAACCTTATCAAGGTGCTTCTTTATAATTTCAGCACGGGGCAACAAGCCGTTTTTATCCGAATACTGCCCACGGCCAAGCATAAACGCCTCGTCCATACCTATATGTATGTTTTTAGTGGAGAAGGTTTGGGATATGGTTTTGAACATATTGTCAATAAGCGTATACGTTCTCTCGTTGCCTACCAGTACTATATCGTCAACATCCCTTATTTTTGAATACTCAACGTATCTGAATATCGTGCCGAGATGTGCAAGCGTTTGTATGCACGGAATAAGCTCTACCCCGTGCTGCCTTGCAAACGCATCCATCTCTCTTATTTCGTCCTTGGTATACCTTCCTCTCAGATAGCCAAAATAAGGCTCACCGTCAACCTCATAGGTGTCCTCGGTGTAAAGGCGGATGGTATTATAGCCCAAAGAAGACAGTATTTCTACCATCTTCTTGAACGCGGGTACGGTCATAACAGCGTTTCTTGAGCAATCGATCATAACGCCAAATTTCTTAAACGCAATTTTTTCCATATTTATTTCCTTTTTAAACTTCTACCGTGGGATAAACCTTATCGAGCAGTTTTCTTACCACAAGCACGCTTGGGATGGAAACGCAAGCTATAATTATGTTTATCGCAGCGGAATAATACGGGTCGGCCTTCAACTGCTGAATCGCAAGAAGCGAGATAGTGGTTGTTTCTGCCTGCCCGTTAAAGGCTATTATCATAGGCTGCATATATATCGTGAACGGCACCATACAGGCTACGACGAGCACCATTGACAGCGTTTGCCAGATAACCGGAATAGTGATCTTAAAAAACTCCACGAACATATTTGCGCCGTCAAGCTGCGCCGATTCTACGAGCTCCTCCGGTATTCTTGACATGGCTCCCCAGATGAGAATTGCATTGTAGCCAAAGCCAAACCATACCGTATAGAGATACAGCATACTGTTTGCGTACTTGGGATCTGACAAATACGACGGTGCGTTAGACGCATCAAACCCCAAGATGAAATTAAACAGTTTATTCAACACTCCGTTAGACGGATCGAAAAGCTTCCTGTAATATTCGCCAAGCAAGGACATGGGAATTATGTTTGGCAGGAAAAGTATAACAACTATGAGCCTGCCAAACGGCACCTTTTTATACAGGAAGAAGGCAACGATTATGGATATAGGCGTGGAAATAAACATCACCACCGCAAAATATCCAAACGATACGCCTATCATCTTTCCGTAGTTATATCTTTCAAACAGCAAAAAGAACCTTTGGAAATTTGTAAAGCCTGCGCCCACAACCTTTTCCTGCTCTCTGCTAAAGGTTTGAAATGCCATTATAACTCCGCCTAAGTTGGCGTACACCCCGTATACCAAAAATGAAAATACGGGGATTGCCAGCATGCAAAAAATAAACAGTTTAATTCTGAACGGGTTTTTATATTTTTTAAACTTAATCTTTGCTAAAGGATTAAATCCGCTCATAATTTCTCCTTACTTTATGCCGATGTATTCTTCCTTCCAAGCTCCTTTCTTATTATCCCAGAACGAGAGAGCTATTTCGTAATCTGCCTTGGATGCAGTTGCTGCAATGCCCTTGGCTGCCGAATAAGACGAGCTGTTTATAATATTTAAGATCGCATCCGATCCGCTGAAGTTGCAGATGCCCAGATATCCGTTTACGGAAATGGGTGCAAGCGAGGTTTCGTATACGCACGTGCCGTTCTTTTTGCTACCGGAAAGGGAAGCGTAAACGTCTTTTGCAAAGTCGCCCAGAACGCTTTCGTTTACCTCTACGTTTATAGGACGGGTTATACCGTTATTTTCATTTACAAACGAGGTGTAGCTTTCACTCGTGAACATGCTTGCAAGGAAATCCTTTGCAACAGCTACGTTCTTTGAGCTTGCGGGGATTGCAAGAAGGTTTGCTGCGAGAGAATATCCAACGTTTGAGGTATCGTTGCCGTTTACATCCTTCTTATCTGCGTTGATGTGAGGAAGCGGAATATATCCGAATTCAAAATCGGGATAATCCACGAGAAGCGCTCTCATTTCGGTGGGGAACCAAGGTCCGCAGGTTACCATTGCTGCCTTTCCCTGAATAAACTCTCTCTGCGCGCCCTGTGCGGTAAATGCGTTGGAGCCGTTCAAAGCGATGTTTTCGCCGTTTGCAGTGGTGCCCTTAAGCATTCTTGCAAGAGTTTCATAAGCCTTCAATCTACCTGCAGAGGTGTAATTGTACTGCTCGGGCGAGAGATACTTCTCAAAGGTATTCTGCATGTATTCGTAGCCGTAATACTGAACAATCCAGTGGTGAGGAGTCATCGACTGGTATGCGTTCTGCTGTCCGCCGCCATAAACGAGGGGAGCAACGTTCGTATCAGCCGCGATCTTATCGCACAGCGCAAAGAACTCATCCATAGTGGTAGGAACGGTCCAGTTGTTATCCCTGAACATCTTCTTGTTGTAAACGAAGCCGTTTGCGGTTGCATCCTGCCAAGGAATACCGTAGATCTGATCCTTATTTTCGCCGATAAGTCTGTACTCATACTGCTCCTTGGAAACAGCGTCCTTAACCTTGGTTTCGGTTCCGGGAATGTTCGACGAATAAACAGAGGAAAGCTCTACAAGCTTGCCGGAGGTTGCAATGTTAAGATAATCGTAACCGGCGAGCAAAACTATATCGCTATTGCAGGTGCCGCTGGTAAGCTCTGTGGTTACAGTTTCAAACATTCTTGAATTTGCCCTGATTTTAAACACGTATTCAGGATGCTCTCTTTCGTAAATTTCACAAGCCTTGTCAATCCAGCCCTGACCGTAGCCGGCTGCGTAAACACTGATTAAAATTTCGGTTTTTCCCGTAGTATCCTTGCTTGAGGATTCGCTGGTGGAAAAATCACCGATATCTATCCTGCAGGCAGCTAATCCGAGCACTGCAAAAGCTGAAATAATAAGCGCTATAATTCTCTTCAAAATCTTCATCTTGTTTCTCCTTAACCTTACTTCAAATTTTATTTAAGAGGAACTACGAAGTAACCCTCACCTGCGCCGATGTTCATTTCAAGCGCGTTGCCGGTAAGCTTTACGATCTCCCTCGTTCCCTTTTTAACGAGTAAAACGTAATTGCAATCTGCGTTAAAGGTAAGCTTAACGTTTGCAGACATCTTTTCAAACGGAGATACTGCGTTGGTTACCATATAAGCGTAATCGCCCTTATTATCCTTAAACTGACCTACAACTATATCCTGATCGGTATCGACGTTTGCAACGTCCTTTAAGCTACCCAGCTGGTTGGTTACGAGGTTGAACATATCGTTCAAAACTCTGCCGCCCTCATAGGTCTTAACGCCGTCCCAAGCATAGCTGAGGTATACGTCCTGCATTGCAACTATTTCGTTGAATACCTTTTGAACCTCGTAATACAAGGGAGTGATGGTACCGTCTCTCTCTACGATACCGCCTCTAACGTTGTTGTGGTATTCTGCCTGAAGCTGAGTCCAGTACTGGAAGCACATTATTCCCCTTACGCCAAACGCAAGGCTGGTATAGCACTGCCATGCAAACTCCTCGTAGGTGCTTATGGGCAGATTGCTGAAGAAGCCCATTGTTTGAAGGTAAATATACACGGGCGTTCCCTTCTTTTTAGCCTGCTGTGCAAATACGTTCAGGTTGTAGAGGAAGTCCTCCTTTACGTACGCGCTCTCATCCCAATCCTGCAAAATAGGATAGTGGTCGTAACTGAGCATTGCGGGGTTAACCTCTTTTACGTATTCGCTGACGTAATCGGGGTAACCGAGGCCCGTGCCGTCCTTTTTGCCGTAAAGCTGCTTGGGCGTTGCGTATACGGGAAGAAGGTTGGTGTAGAATTCGTATTCGGGGTAATATTTCAAGAACCAGTCCTGACAAGCTGCAATGGGCTCATAATAATCCATACTGGGCTCGTCGTACGCATTTATACCGATAAACGATTCGTACTCGATAAACTGATCAATGTTTGCCTTGATTGCATCCCCTCTCTCATCTAAAACCTCTTTGGTTTCATCGTAGCCGAAGCCCTTATCCTTGGCATAATTGATAATGCTTTCAAAGCCGTTGCCCGTGTTATCCCTTACGAGAACGGACATGCCGACCTTTTCTGCCATTTCAAGATCGCGCTTGATTGCCTCAACCGTGTAGGAATTTACGCCTGCCGTGGGAATTGCGAGGTTAAATCCGCAATCCTTCATTTTGGTCCATTCCTCTTCGTTGCAGTAATCGGGGTTGTTTGCATATTCCATATAGCCGGAATTTGCGTGAGGAGGTACGCCCCAGTTGCCTATTCTGAAGGTTTCGGTGGTGTTGTAAACGGGCATTTCGGGCACGCCGGCGTCATTGTTTTTCCCACCGGAGCATCCCACCGCGAAAATCGCCATCATTGATACTGCCAAAACGAGTGCTATTTTCTTTTTCATAATTTTTCCACTCCGCGCGACTACGGATAACGTTTTGCAAAGCGCCGTCGCCTTATTTGCGTTTTGCATGGTTTTATCTGTTGTTGCTTTAGCCCTTTATGCCACCCGCCACGGCGTTATCTATAATCGTATCGCGCATTATAACGAACAGGATCAAGATAGGCAATATAGCGAGGACCATTGCGGCGTAAAGCTCTGTATAGTTTGAAGACGCTGCCGCCTCCTCGGAAAGCTCCTGCAGACCGAGTGCCAGCGTTTTTATCGACGGAAGGTACATATACGGCGTATAAAAATCGTTCCACGCCGCTATAGCGTTCATTACCATCATCATACCGATCGCGCCCTTTGCCATAGGCACCATTATTTGAAGGAATATGCGAAGCTCGCTCGCACCGTCTATCTTGGCTGCCTCGGCATAGGTTTTTGACGTTGTTTTAAACATACTGTAAACTATCAAAAACATCAATCCAAAGGGCGTTGTGTACTGGAAGAGGATAAACCACGTGTCGATAATATGTAAATCAACGTAAAGCTTATATATTACCGATCTGGAGCCCAAATCCGGGATAAGCATTGCTCCTATACCTATTGAAACGAGCAGATCCTTTCCCCTGAAATCAAACCTTGCGGTTGTATACGAGGTAACCGTTGTGGATACCGCGCTTATTATCATTACGGACACCGTAAAGATAATTGAGTTTAAATACATCCTCAAGATGGAAACGTCCCCGACGGATAGCTGCGTTACCTTCAAATAGTTTGCAACGTAGATTACCGGCGATATATTCCACGGATTAGTGTAAAAATGCGCGGGACGCTTTAAGGAATTGACCAGAACGAAATATATAGGCATCAGCGTGGTTGCCGCATATAAAAGCAATATTACGGAAGCCACGATGAATACGGCTCTAATTTTTTTCTTCTTTAATCTATGTGTTTTTACCATGATACAAATTTACTATTTTTTGTTGCAATAATTGTAAAATTATGCTATAATCACTTTATTATGACAAACAGCACAAACAATAATCCGAGAGTATACAACTACACCTTTAAGGGAGCGCTTTCAGCGAGATACTTTTACACTGAAGAGCAAATGGATAAAATTCTTTCCTTTTGCTACTACCATAAGGAAGACTTCCCTATTCAGATGCACACCCACGAGTTTTACGAGATTAACATCGTAACCGAGGGTAAAGGCATACACTACGTAGAAAACAACAGCTTTTTGGTTAAGCAAGGGGACTTTTTTATTATCCCCCCAAACACCGAGCACGGTTATTCCGAAACCTCGGAGCTGAACATTTTCCACCTGCTTCTTTCGGACAAATTTTTCGATAAATACGGCTCTGAATTAAAGGCACTTAAGTATTACTCCCTGCTATTTAATATCGAGCCCAAGCTCAGGGTTAAGAGTAACGTTAAAATCTTTCCAAACATACCGACATCGGACTTTATGTTTTTGAACACGGAGATATCCAAGCTTTACAGCATCAACCGCATCGAGGATATTAACGAAACAGAAAAGAGCATAAAGACGCTCAACCTTATTTGTGAGCTTTCCTCCATCATAGCAAGCAGCGATTTTTCAACCTCTAAACACACGATAGTGGACGCAAAGCAGATTTCCGACGTGCTTACTTATATAGATAATAACTACAACGCAAAAATCACGTTAAACGACCTATGCAGGATCTCAAATATGTCGCGCTCAACGCTGCTCAATCACTTTAAGCTGACTTGCTCATGCTCCCCATCCGAATACATACTGTCCGTGAGGATAGAAAACGCCGTTAAGCTTCTTGAAACAACTGAGCTTGCCATTGCAACGATAGCGCAGGAATGCGGATTTTTCGATAGCTCGCACTTTACTAAATATTTCTATGCAAAGATTGGCTTTTTGCCAAAGGACTACCGAAGCTTTATTAACAAAAAATGATTATTTCCGTTCCCCTCTCCAAAGGAAAAGGGAACGGATTTTTTTATGATTATTCTGCCTGTGCGGGATAGATACCGATAAGCTCATCAAGATAAATATCAACGTTGCCGTTTATCTGGCACCAGAAGTGTCCGCTTGCAAGGTAGCAATTTGCGTTAGAGTTTATCTGCGCGATCATATCAGCAGAGGAAATTTCAACTACGTTCCAGCCTGCAGTGAGAACGTAAGCCTTGTTCAGGAAATAGAACTCACATGCGTTTACGCTGTAAATTGCAATTTTAAAGCTCTCGTATGCCTTCCAGTCTGCCTCGGTGAGGACGTTACCATTTTTTTTCATAACAACCTGAAGCATAGTCCAAGCGCTATCCGCCTTAATTACTCTGTAAGCCTTGCCCTTTACTGCGTTAGCGGTGGTTACACCCTCGCTGTTGGGAACAGACCAAGGATCAATTGCGGTGTTTTCGTCAAAGTTCTGGAGCACGTCGTAACTTTTGCCGGTGGGATAGTAACCCTTAAGTGCTTCGGGGAGCGCGGGCTCTGCAGGAACTTCGGGCTCAACGGGAGCCTCGGGCTCGGTTGCCGTTGCCGCATAGATGCCGATAAGCTCATCAAGATAAATATCAACGTTGCCGTTTATCTGGCACCAGAAGTGTCCGCTTGCAAGGTAGCAGTTTGCATTTGCAGCTATCTGCTTGAGCATATCCTCTGAAGAAATCTCAACTACGTTCCAGCCTGCGCTGAGATCGTAAATGTAGTTCAAGAAGGCAAAATTACAAGCGTTTGCGCTGTAAATTGCCATTTTGAAGCTCTCGTACGCCTTCCAGTCTGCCTCTGTGAGAACGTTGCCATCCTTAAGAATAACAACCTGAAGCATTGTCCAAGCGCTATCCGCCTTAATTACTCTGTAAGCCTTGCCCTTTACCGCGTTTGCAGCAACTGCGCCCTCACTGTTGGGAACAGACCAAGGATCAACAGCGGTGTTTTCATCAAAGCTCTGGAGCACGTCGTACTTGTTTTCAGTGGGGAAATAATCCTTAATTATAGCGGGAACATCGGGCTCTTCGGGCTCGGTTGCGCCCTCCTTGCAGATACCGATGAGCTCGTCAACGTAAATGTCGATGCTGCCGTTAAGCTGGCACCAGAACCATCCGGTTGCAGGATAGCAATCTGCGTTAGAGGTTATCTGCTTGAGCATATCCTCTGCCGTAATTTCAA
>JAFVXM010000129.1 GCA_017501205.1 Clostridia bacterium | reverse complement strand
TATATATATTATATAATGATATAGGAGATTTTGGCGAAATCAAGCGTATTTGCGGGGCAAAATCAAACGTCAACGCGGGTGGTGCCAAACTCTCTTATAGCCGCGATGAAAACGTTTTCCTTACCGAAAACCGAACCCATACGGCTTACGTACTCATCGGCTTCACCGTCGCTTACAACGGCGAGTATGGAGCCTGCAAATACGCCGCCGTGTACTCTCACAGCGCCGTCCTTTATAATAGCCCTTGAAAGCTCTATGCCGAGGATCACGGGCTGCTCGTTATCGCCGGGCACCGAGCAGTTCTGAAGAAGGCTTAGGCTAGATAGCCCCGATTCGTTTACGCAATCGAGAAAGCCCTGCATATCTCCGTTTTTAACGGCTTTTTCCGCCCTGTCAACGCGCTCGTTCTCCTTAAAGAAGTGCATTGCCCTGAGAATTGCCCTTCCGCTGAATTTGCATTTGAGCTCCGGCATTGCGGCGAGGAAGTCCCCATAGCAAACGTCCCTTAAAAACCCTTTGCCAAAGTATCCTGCAACGGCGTGCATCTCCTCTCTGATAGCGGCGTAGTGTGGGGTGAGCTTGGCGTGATCTCCGCCCGTGTTGGTTATCACAAGAGTATAGCCCTTTATGGCGGGCAGCTTTTCAATAACGGGGCTTTCGGGCACGAGGAAATCCAGCTTGGAAAGTGAGCCGATTGCAATGCCGCTCTGATCGAGCAGACCGCACGGCTTTCCGAAATAAACGTTTTCCGAGTACTGCGAAGCCACCGCCTTTTCAACGGGGGTGAGCCTGCCGCCGAGGTACAGATCGTTTATTATCTCGGCAATCAAAACCTCGAACGCGGCGGATGATGAAACGCCCGCACCCTTGAATACATTAGAGGTTATATACGCGGTAAAACCGCCAAAATTCAGCCCTTTATCCTTTAGCGCGCGCACCACTCCGCGAACGAGTGCGGTGGACGTGCCCTCCTCTTTTTTTACGGGGTCGGTCTGATTTAGGTCCACGAATATATCTCTGTAGCCCTCCGATTTAACGGTTATATTTTTAGCCTTTCCCACGCACGCTATAATATCGCAGCTTATCGTCGCAACCATTACCTTGCCGTGGTTATGATCGGTGTGGTTGCCTAAAATTTCCGCCCTGCCCGATGACGAGTAAACCCTCTCGTGCGGCTTGCCCTCGCCCTGCAGATAGCGCTCCTTAAGCGCGCCGTAGCGGGCAAGAATATCGGCCTCGCTGCCGTTGGTTCCGTAAAAAAGACTGTAGTCCATATTGCCCTCCTAAACAAAGATACCTGCCTTTATTTTAGCATAAATTATTTTTGCTTGCAATCGAAACCGCGCACCACTTGAAATAAATAAAAAAATATGCTACAATAAAGCCATGAAAAGATTTATTCTGATAGCGGTATCTGCCCTGCTCATTGTGCTGGCGTGTGCGTGCGCGCCGAGGGGGGAGAATAGCACCGCGCAAAACGGGCACGCAAAAAAGAACACGGTAATCTTCGTTACCTTTGGCAGCAGCCAAGCTTACGATTGGTCGCTTGCCGATGCGGCGGTTAAATCGTTCAACACCTCTGAAACGGGCGTTAAAACATTTTTCTTTGCCGAAAGCCTCGGTAAGCTTGAGCTGACCTCCGTGCTCGCGAATAACGTTCCCGTGGAGGATAGGGCGTCTCCTTACAGGAGCAAAAGTCTGCTTAATCCCGATGGCTACGACGATACCGCCGTGAACGGGCTGCCCCATATCGAATGCTTCTACCGCGAGCAGATGCTCGTTCGGCAGATAGTTGAGAGCGGCGGCATACCCAAGGATTATAATCCCGATGGCGACGGTGACGGCGTTGTCGACGCGATAACCTTCGTTTTTGATGAAAAATTCACGGCAACCGCGTCCTCGCCCGAAAAGATCATGTGGCCGCATAAGAGCGAGTTTTACGGCTACGATAAGCTTTTATCGGGCAGCTTTTACATCCCGAAAGGCTATTTCAGCGCGAGCCTTTCCCTTGAGGAGGCGTTTGCAATTCCCGAAATAAACGGCGTTAAGGTCGGCCCGTACGCCGTGGTTTCAACCTCGTCCACCGAGGGTGAGGTGTGCCACGAGCTATCCCACGTGCTGGGGCTTCCCGATTACTATTCCTATGAGGACGACAAGCGCGTTTACGATAACCTCGGCGGCTACGAGCTTCTCGGCGCAGAGGTGGGGGCGGTACCGCAGTATTCCCTCGCCTACGTCCGCTCAAAGCTCGGCTGGCTGGAGGAGGGCAAGGACGTCCTCGTAACCGACTCCTCTGCCGCCTTCACTCTTTCTCCCGTAACCGAAAACGGTGTGCAGGCAGTAAAGGTCATCCCCGCGGATTTCACTGAAAAAGGGGAGTTTTTCATGATAGAGGCAAGGCGCAAGGGGGATAGCGGCTTTGATAGCGCGGTCAACTCCACGGGCGTCATAATCTACTCCGTCGTTCCCGAGTATGCGTTTATCGGCTCGGACGGCAGGTACGGCGCCGTCGATTACGGCAATATGTACGGCGGCGGAAGGTTTGAGGTAAAGCTGTTTACAAACTCACTGAGAAACTATTTTACGGGCAAGCCGGGCAGCACCGCGCTTGAGGATATAAAGTACCGCGACGGCTCGTCCTCGGGCGTATCCGTAACGGGCATCACGGCAAATGAGGACGGAAGCTTCTCCTTCGGCGTTAACGTAACGGTGAGCGATAAGAGGCCGGAGCCAAAAACGGGCTCGGAGCTGATTGCGGGCGGCAACGTCATCGCGCTCAGGTGGGAGCCGGAGTGCGAGGGCAAAACCCACGTTATGGTCATCCGTGCAACGCCCACGTCTGCGGCGTGCTTTATGACGGGCGGATTGCCCAAGGCAAAGAGCGTGGCAGCCGGCAACGGAGAGGGGCTTGAGGTAATTGAGTACGCTACGCTCTCATCGGCGTCGAGGGAGTATATTCCCCGCGCGAGGGAGGAGTGCTATCTGCTCATCGTTCACGAGAGGGCAAACGGCGAGCTTTACGGCTTTGCAACCCAGCACCTCGTCGTGGCGGGCACGCCCACCGTTACACCTCAGTTTAGCGATTTTATAGGCGCACTGCTTCGCCCGGGAAGACCGCTCAGCATCGTAATAGTGGCTTTTATCGCGTGTTGCGCCGTAGCAGTTTCGTGTGTTTTAGTGGGGATAACCGTAAAAATTTCCCGCAAAAGAAAAACCGAGAGTGCCGAAAATCCTTGAAAAAGGTGATTTAGTGGGAAAAATGTGGATAAATTTTTAATTTTTTCGCAAAAAAGTTGAAAAACTACATAAAAAATACTTGATAAATATATTTTTTTATATTATAATATAAACAAGACTTTGTTTGTAGTAATTACAAAGTTATGCCCGATAGGGAATCGGGAAGTAAGAGAGAGAGGTTATTGTTATGGAAGCCAGAAGGAAAGTTGCGTCAATTGAAGAGTTTATCATCTCTTTGCAGGCAGAGGTTATTGAGGAAGCCGCAGTTGCTGAAGAAGTAGTTGCACCCGTTGAACAGCCTGTTGAATACGTTGCTCCCATCGTGGAAGAAGTAATTGAAGAGGCAGCAATTGTTGAAGAAGCAGTTGAAGAGCCCGTTTACGAGGAGCCCGCTTACGAGCCCGTTGAGGAGATCGTTGAGCAGCCCGTAGAAGCACCCAAGCCTCCCCGTGCTCCCGCAAAGGCGTTTGACTTTAAGATCGTCACCGCAGATGAGATCACTCAGGATAGATATAACGAGCTCAAGAACTGCGCAATGCAGTACAAGAAGCTCAAGTCCAGAGTATCCAAGAAGTTTGACTCGATCAATAGCGGCAGAACCCAGTTCGTTAAGTTCGGCTTGGCAGGCAGAACCCTCAAGGTTTACCTCAACCTCAAGCTCGAGGATACCGATCCCAAGTTCCACTGCAAGGATCAGTCCTTCAAGAAGCCTTACGTTCAGGTACCCGTACTCATCCGCGTTAAGTCCGGCCGTGCAGTTAAGTACGCAAAGAGGCTCATCGCCCAGTGTGCTGATTACGTTGCACTCAAGCCCAATCCCAAGTACGTTCCCCAGGATTACATACTCCAGATGGAAGAGATCTACAAGGCTAACCAGGAGAAGGAGGCTGCAGGCATCGTAGAGGACGAGGCAGCTGTTACCGAAGAGGAATAAGATAAGCAATAAAATCAATCGCGCGTAAGCTTGTGCTTGCGCGCCTTTTGTTTAAGGCCTTGCCGTAAAAGGCTCTCCTTGCGAAAAGGGCGCTCCGCTTTAGCGGTGAGGGATTGTTTCCATCTCATATTCTCGGCAGTGTCCCTTAAACGGCGGTGCGGCTTTCGGGCTTTTGGTGGCGGCGGGTTAAGCCTTTTTGGCGCACGGTTTATCTCAAAATGGGCAAAACAGAGGGCAGAATAGGGTGCAGAACCCCAAATTGATGGGTGTTTGGCTCAATATCACCACAAAATATTGAAAATAAAAAAAGTGGTGAAAAAAACTTGACAATATATTATATATATGGTAAAATCAATAAGCACTCCGTACGGGGGTGTTAATTTTTTAGGATGGCAAAAATTATGGCAAAAGGTGTTAGAACGAGAATTACGTTGGCTTGTACCGAATGCAAGCAGAGAAATTACGACGATTACAAGAACAAGAAAAACACGCCGGACAGGCTTGAAGTAAGCAAATACTGCCCGTTCTGCAAGAAGCACACTATTCACAAGGAATCTAAGTAATTAAGGGTAGTTTCATTATCCCACGGCCTTTATGCAGAGGCAGGAGTATTTAAAATGAAAAAAGAACAGAAAGTTGTCGAAAAGAAAGAAGTAAAGAAGGCTAACGGAGCAAAGAAGCCCAACGTTTTCAAAAGACTTTGGACTAAGATCAAAGAGGTATTCTCCGAGCTTAAAAAGGTTACCTGGCCTTCATTTGGAAAGATATTGAAGCAGACCGGCGTCGTTATCGCCGTTGTTCTCGTTTTCCTTATCGCAATCGGCGTAATGGATTTCGGTCTTTCCGAGCTTCTCAAATTCGTATTCGATAAAGCAGCAGCGTAACGGAGAGTAGGCGATGGGTGACAATGCAAAGTGGTATGCCATACACACGTACTCCGGTTACGAGGTGATGGTTAAGACCAACCTTGAAAAGCTCATAGAAAACAACAATCTTGGCGATCAGATCCTCAACATCAAGATACCTATGTATCAGGATATAGTTGAGGGAAAGAACGGCAAGAAAAAGGTTGTTGACAGGAAGGTTCTTCCCTGCTACGTATTTTTAAAGCTGGTTTATTCGAACGATATATGGTATCTCATCACAAACACGAGGGGTGTAACGGGCTTCGTAGGTCCTCAGGGCCGTGCTCTGCCTCTTTCGGATGATGAAGTCAAGCGCATGAGGCTTGAGGATACCGTAGAGAACGTCGATCTTGCAGTGGGCGATCAGGTAAACATCGTTTCCGGCGCTCTTGCAGGCTTCATCGGCAGCATTATCGAGCTAAACCTTACCGCGCAGAAGGCAAAGGTTAAGGTAGAGATGTTCGGTAGAGAAACCGAGGTAGAGCTTGAGTTTATCGACGTTGAAAAGGTAAACACCTTATAATTAGCCCCTTTTAATTTATTTAAACTTGCTAAACCCCGCTATGCGGTGTTTGTGGGAGAGGCGCAAATATTTTATACGTCTCGCTTAACCACTTATATTTGGAGGATTTTTTATGGCAAAAAAAGTTACTGCGGTTGTTAAACTGCAACTCAATGCCGGCAAAGCTACCCCTGGCCCGCCCGTCGGTTCGACCCTCGGTCCTTACGGTATCAATATTCCCGGTTTCACCAAAGAGTTCAACGCAAAAACGGCAGACAAGGTTGGTTACATCATCCCTGTTGTAATCACTATTTATCAGGACCGTTCCTTCACGTTTATTCTTAAAACTCCGCCCGCACCCGTTCTCATCAAGAAGGCTTGCGGTATCGAAAGCGGCAGCGCTAAGCCTAACAAGGATAAGGTAGCTCGTCTTACCAAGGCGCAGGTTAAGGAAATTGCGGAGATGAAGATGGTTGATATGAACGCAGCTTCTCTCGAAGCGGCCATGAGCATGGTAGCAGGTACTGCCAGAAGCATGGGCGTAACCGTCGAAGAGTAATATATATTTATGTGGGAGAGGATTTATTTTCTCGCACGTACCACAAGGAGGATTCTTAAATAATGAAATACGGAAAAAAATATGCCGATAGTTTGAAGGCATTTGACCGCAGCAAACAATATGATATAGATGAAGCAATGGACATCGTTTTGGGCAGCGCAAAGGCAAAATTCGATGAAACCATCGAATTCCATACCAGACTTGGTGTTGACCCCCGTCAGGCAGACCAGCAGGTTCGTGGCGTTCTCGTTCTCCCCAACGGAACCGGTAAAAAGGTTAGAGTTTTAGTTATCGCAAAGGGTGAGAAGGCAGATCAGGCACAGGCTGCAGGTGCAGACTTTGTAGGCGCAGAGGAAATCGTAGCAAAGATTCAGAAGGAAAACTGGTTCGATTTCGACGTAGTTATCACTACCCCCGATATGATGGGCGTTGTAGGCCGTATCGGTCAGCTCCTCGGTCCTAAGGGCTTGATGCCTAACCCGAAGTCCGGTACCGTTACTCAGGACGTAGCAAAGGCTATTGCAGATACCAAAGCAGGTAAGGTTGAGTACAGGCTTGATAAAACCGCTATCATCCACTGCGCAATCGGTAAGAAGAGCTTCGGCAAAGAAAAGCTCATCGAAAACTACAAGGCGCTTATGGAAGCTATCATCAAGGCTAAACCCGCTGCAGCAAAGGGTCAGTACGTAAAGAGCATCAGCCTCGCAAGCACTATGG
>JAFVXM010000128.1 GCA_017501205.1 Clostridia bacterium | reverse complement strand
TGGAGTATTCCGGCATCTTTTCCGTTATAGAAACGGACGGAACAACGTTCTGCAACGGTAAGGATAAAAATAAAAAGATAGATATGAGCGGTACTCTGCCGCTGTATAATTACATAAAGATCTCAAATGCGACCTACGTGACGGCGGTTTTGGACGTTTCGCCGGAAAACAGGTCTTTTGAGCAGCTTAAGGAAACTCTTGACGTTTTTGATGGAAAAACGTATAATTATTTAAAGCAAGAGCATACTGCAGCCTTTTCCGAAATATTCGATAGAGTAACGTTGGATCTTTGTGATGATGAGGAAAACTTATCCACTGAGCAGCTATTACTCAACGCTTATAACGGCAAGGTTGACAATCAGCTTATCGAGAAAATGACGGATTTCGGCCGTTATTTGCTCATCTCATCCTCTTACGGCTGTACGTTGCCTGCAAATCTGCAGGGTCTTTGGAACGGCGGCTATTCTCCCGCTTGGGCGTGTACGTTCTTTAATAATGAGAATATTGAAATGGCGTACTGGCAGGCTTTGATGGGCAACCTGCAGGAAACTCTTTTGCCGCTGTTTGACCTGTACGAGCGTTTCAAGGACGATTACCGTATGAACGCCAAAAACTTGTATGGCTGCAGGGGGTTGCTGTTGCCCTTATTTATGGACAATCAAAGCGGTAAAAAGGACAATCTTCAGCCTCACGTTCTTTATTGGACGGGCAGCTCTGCCTGGATTTCCGCAATGTATTACGATTACTACTTATTTACCGGCGATGCGGAGTTTTTATTGAACCGTGCCTACCCGTTTATGAAAGAGTCTGCTCAATTCTACGAGGATTTCTTTGTATTGGATGAAAACGGTAAGCTTAAATCATACCCGTCAAATTCGCCTGAAAACAGGGCCAACGGCGAGTTTGAGGGTGCAGGCGAAACGAGTGTGTGCATCAACGCCACTATGGACTTTGCTCTGCTTAAGGAGCTTTTAACTAACCTCGTAAAAATTTCACAGCTATTTGAGCTGAATGACAGCAAGGTTGAAAAGTGGCAGGACATGCTTTCCCGCATACCCGAATATCGCATCAACGAGGACGGTGCTCTGTGTGAGTGGTTACACGATGATTTTAAGGATAATTATCATCACAGACACCAATCGCACATATATCCGTTGTTCCCCGGACTTGAGGTTACAAAGGAGAGCGACAAAACGCTGTTTGACGCCATAAAAACAGCGGTAGATAAAAGGCTGATAGTTGGCATAAAGGAGCAAACGGGTTGGAGCTTTGCTCACATGGCAAACATATTTGCAAGACTTGGCAACGGCAATAAAACTAAAGAATGCTTGGATCTGCTTTTGCGCTTCTGCACCGGTGAAAATTTATTTACCTACCACAACGATTGGCGAAATATGGGCGTTACCCTTAAGTATATGGTTGCAAAGCAAGCCCCCTTCCAAATTGATGCAAATATGGGCTTTACTTCTGCCGTGTACGAAATGCTCTTATATTCCAACGCGCAAATGCTCAAATTCCTGCCCGCTATTCCAAAGGAATTCAGCAAAGGCAAAATCAAAGGCATCATTGCACGCGGCGGCTTTACCGTGGATATAGAATGGCAAAGCAACGACGTTGAGGTTTGCATTACTTCAGCAAAGGATGCGGAGATAGACGTAGGCTTAACGAATGGTAAGCTTACGGACAGCACTGCTCACTACGCACCCAGCGCATACGGTGAGGAATTCGTTCGTATGAGCTTCAAAAAGGGACGTACTTACAAGCTGAAGTATTTAAGAGGCTAATCTAAGCAAAAGGTTAATATATACAATAAGGCAAGGAGGTCATTATGTTAAAAGGATTGCCTAAAATTTTAAGTCCGGAATTGCTTAAGATCCTGTGTGAAATGGGGCATGGGGATGAAATCGTAATTGCAGACGCAAACTTCCCGTCGGAAACGTTTGGCAAGCGTGTTGTCAGGGCAGACGGCATTGGCGGTTGTGCATTGCTTGAGGCGGTTTTAAAGGTCCTTCCGCTCGATACGTATTCCGATCCGAACATGATCTTAATGGAGCTTATGGACTGCGATAAGGGTGTCGTCAATCCTGCCATTTGGGAGGAATATAAAAAAATAGCAACAGAAAACGATGATAACGTAAGGCTCGGCCGAATAGACAGGTTTGAGTTTTACGAGAGAGCAAAAAGCGCTTACGCCGTAGTGGCTACGGGAGAGGAAGCGATTTATGCTAACATTATATTAAAAAAAGGTGTTATAAAATAAGGAGGAAGCTATGGCTAAATCAAGGCTCATTGGGGATTACCCCGTAATAGGCATCAGACCTACCATCGACGG
>JAFVXM010000127.1 GCA_017501205.1 Clostridia bacterium | reverse complement strand
GTATAACGCCTGCGTTGATATATCCGTGCTTAATTAGGTACTTGCCGTAGTGGTCGGGCGCTGCCGCATATTCGTATCCCTCAATGTCAATGTCGTAAATTAAGTGAGGCGAGCGGTTGAAAAGCAGGTCAATATCAAGGTACAAAAGCTTGTCGGGCATACCCGGTATGATGTCGGCAAAAAGCCGTATGAGCGTGTACGGGGAGCAGTAAGCATCCTCGTTGGGTGAGCCGCCAAACTCTCTTTCATATATTTCTGTAACGTCAATTCTCGTCACGGTGTTATCGGTGTTGTAGCTCTTTGCCACTCCATCAAGAAATGCAGCGTCGGATTCGGTTATCGGAACGTATTTTTTGTCAATGCGCGACACATCCATAGTGTAAATGAAAAAGTGATATGGCTCGCATCTCTCGTTTCTCATAAGTGCGGATAGCATAACGGTCAGCATACCGTCAAAAACACCGCGGTTTCCGCAAAGGAGAATATTAATCAAGGCTCTCGTTCTCCTTCTTTACATATTCAATAAGAGTGAGAGTTGAGCTGCGTGCCCTTTTGTTCATAGCCGTAAAAACCCTATCGCGCAAATCGCGTGCCCGCTCCCTTATATTAAGGCTTTCGTCGGGGAAAAACGGACCGTCAACGTAAGTAATTATTTTCACACCGAAGGGCGAGCGCTTATGATAGGTGTTTGTAAAGCAAAATACGGGGGCGGCAAGGCTTGCGGGATAATAAAACGAGGTATCCGGGAAGCTTCTTATTCCGGTGTGGTAGGGCCATATATGTGCTTCCGGGTAGATAACTACACAGCCACCCTCGCCTATGCGCCTTGAAATCACATCGGTAAAGCTGCGGTATGCCGCCATACTGTCGGGCAGGGGGATAGCACCGAGATAGGGCGTGATTCTGCCCAAAAGCGGCATTGAAACGTTTGCCGCATGCACAAGCGTGTATGCATCCTTGGGAAAAACAAGAGTTTTGGGGTTGCATGCATCACCGATTTCGTGCGTGTGGTTTCCGTAAAGAAAAAAGCCTACCCTGCGATACGGTTTAAGTCTATCCTTACCCACAGTTCTGCGTGCGAACATTAATTTCATGTAAAAAAACGCACAAGGTGCGGCAATAATTCTTTGAAAGAAAAAGCGCAAAAATGTTTTCTTTGGTGAAGAAAGAAAATAATCGTATGAGCCATCAATTTTTTTAGGGGTTATTTTCACTCTCGAAAACTCATCCGAGTGTTCGTCGGTGTAATAAACGGTTTTTCTTTTCAAGCCAAACAGCCTCCTTATAAAATCGGCAGCCTGTTTGTCTTGCCGAATAGAGTTTACCCAAAACATGCAGTAGAGTCAATCCACATCTTTCCACATTCCGTCTACTAATATTCGATTGCGATTATACTGTGAGTAGAATTGCACTCTACCGACAGGAGAAATCGGTGGTTTTGTAAACTATTATGTGCAAAAAACGCCATTTACAACCGCCTGCCGTGTAACAGGAAAGCTGTAAATAGCGTTTTTCTTCTGTTATTAAATTTTTCTGCCGCGTTTATTCTGCGTCTACCCAAACGGTGATGCGACTCTTATCGTGAGCCCAGTCGTTGCCCGCAGAGGTGAAATCTATGAATTTTACGGTGTTGCCGTTATCAAATGTGATTTCATATGCCTCTCTTGTGGGGAAGGGAGTGCTTATCGGCTTTGCATCGGTGATTTTTGACGTAATTTTTGCATCAATATCCTCGGTGCGCTCGTCGATGGCAAGCACTATGATTCCGTTTGTTACGGCAACCTTGCCGTTAAGTGCGTGTGTGGTAAGCTTGTTGGG
>JAFVXM010000126.1 GCA_017501205.1 Clostridia bacterium | reverse complement strand
TGAAGTTGTCCGTGCCGACGCCTTAAAATATCTTGCAAGCACGGCGGACGGACAGTTTGATTACTGCTTTGCAGATATTTGGGAAAATCAATTTGACGGTGCCGTGTATTATAAGGAGATTAAGCCCTTTGAGGAAAAGCTCCCCTCAACCAGATTTTCTTACTGGATAGAAAAGGAAATACTCTTTGAGATTGAAAGGCAAAAAACCCACTAAATCACACAAAAACAGCAAAAAACGAACCCAAGCGAAGGCATAGGGTTCGTTTTTTAAATGAGGATTATAAAATTGTTTTAATTTTTTCCGCGTAGTATTGCACAAGCTCGAATTTCGTTCCGGGCATAAGCCTGTGATCGGGGCAGGGGATAAATCCGCCGAGGTCAGCAAGCCTTTTAAGCCTTTCGATTTCAGCATCTACGGCCGCCCTGTCCTTTCTGAGTGCAAGCTTATCCATCGCACCTACGCCCAGCATCCCCTTGCCGAATTTGTTTCTCGCACCTTCAAACTGGTCGCCCCAGGTGCCTATCTCGATGGGGAACATGGTATTCACACCGTTTTCAAACCAAACGGGCAACAGCATTTCGGTAACGCCGTCGCAGTCGAGAGATATGATGTCTATGCCGTATTTCTTGCACAGATCGTTTCTTTTCTTGTAGTGCTTTGCGCAAAGCCCTTCAAACTTATCGGGGGAAAGAAGCGGCCCGTTTTTAAAGCAGATATCTTCCCAGTAATGTGCAAAATCAAATTTTGCGCCCGTTTGAAGAATTGCCTCTGCACACTTATACTGCATTTCTGCGTATGCGTCAATTATATCGGCAAGCAAGTCCTCATCCTCGTCGTACATAAGATAGCTGAGGCCAAGTACAGACGTCATATTTCTTATATCGCCCAAAACGCTGCCTAAATGCAGACCGATGGGGCGGTCGTTATCTCTCGTTTGGTTAAAGCTTTTGAAGAAGTCAAGGTCTATCCTGCTCGCATCAAACTGCATTTTAGGAAGATAAAGCTCCTCAAACGCAGCCCTGTCCTTTAAAAGATAATCGTCTTCAGCGGGGATTGAGCTTATCCCGGGCTTTATCTTTTCAATTAGCCCAACCTCGGATTGAACTCTTACCGTGCCGTCGGAAAAGGTTTCCAAAACCTTTCTTTCAAAAAGGGGCATAAGCCCGTTTGCCGCACCAACCGTGGTGTACCAGTTAAAATCCCAGCCTATAAGCTTATCCAGCTGCCTGTCCTTTTCGCTACCGTCGTAGTTGCACTCGGCAAGCTCCTTTGGAATTTTTCCTTGCTCTGCCCACTCAACCAAAAGCTCCGGCCAGTATCCGAAATGCACGGCGGGCATTCTGTCTGCGCTTTTATAGTGCAAAATGTTCAGCGCACGCTCTCTGTTGGTCATAGTATTCCCCTTGAGTTTTTTCTTTATTATACCACAGATAATCCGCTAATTCAATAAAAAAACAGGTAGAATTTTGCGTTGTTGGTGGAATAACTTGCTCAAAGAGCAAAAAAACAACCCGAGATCCAAATAGGATTTCGGGTTGCTTCAGTGGTAGCCCCAAGGGGAATCGAACCCCTGTT
>JAFVXM010000125.1 GCA_017501205.1 Clostridia bacterium | reverse complement strand
GCTTATGGCGAATGGTTAACCGTTACCCCTGCAACCTGCGAGGATGGTGGTTTAGAACAACACGTTTGCGATTCTTGCGGAAAAACAGAAACACGTGGCGTTTCTGCAAAAGGGCATGGATATACCTCTTGGGTTGAAACCACCCCTGCTGGTTGTGAAAGCGTAGGCGAAAAGCAACGCATTTGCACAAGCTGTGGTGACGTTCAAATCTCTCAAATCACTCCTATTGGTCATAGCTACAGTGGTTGGAAAATTACGACCTTGGCAACTTGCGTAACCGCAGGCGAACAGCAAAATTCTTGCGTGGGCTGTGGAAACGTTAAAAAAGAAGCAATTCCTGCAACAGGCCACAGCTGGGGTAAATGGTCGAATACTTCTGAGCCTAAGTGTGAAGAGCTTGGCGAAAAGCAACGTTCTTGCTCCACCTGTAAATCAGTTGAAAAAATGCCTGTTCCTGCGCTTGGCCATAGCTTCAATAGCCAAAACGTATGTACCGTGTGCGAGGCTGCAAACCCCAACGCCTTTATGTTTGAGGAAAACGAAACAGGCTACACCTTTGTTGGAATTGATACCTTTAGCGGTACAGAAATTACTATACCTTCAACCTATAACGGCAAGCCTGTAACCGCTGTTAAGGAATATGCTTTTAACGGAAATACAACAATAACAAGCGTTTCCGTTCCCCAGTCTGTCTCTTATATCGGTAAATATGCTTTCTGCGACTGCTCTAAACTGGAAACGATTGTTTTGCCTGATAAGCTTGAATGCGATATCGGGGACAAAACTTTTTATAATTGCTATAATTTGACAAGCGTAACCATTCCTAACGGCGTAACTTCTATTGGTGATTATGCGTTCTATTGGTGCAGTGGTTTGACAAGCGTAACCATTCCCGACAGCGTAACTTCTATCGGTGATCAGGCGTTCTATAATTGCTATAATTTGACAAGCGTAACCATTCCTGACAGCGTAACTTCTATCGGTTATGAGGCGTTCAGGTTTTGCAGAAGATTGACTAGTGTTGTTTTTGGAGAAAACAGTAAGATCGAAAGTGTAGGAGTCGCTGCTTTTTCGTATTGCGATTCTTTGATTTACAATGTAAAAGGCGGGGTTAATTACCTTGGTAGTAAAAATAATAAGTATTTGGTAGCGATTGAAGGCACAAGTAAGGCGCTTTCAAAAATAAAAATTGAAGAAGGTTGCAAGGTAATTGCCGCTTCTTGTTTTTCGGGATTTGATGCCACCGCAGAATTTGTAATCCCTGACAGCGTAACTTCTATCGATAATTTTGCGTTCGATGGTTGCAGTAGCTTGACGAGCGTGTATTATGAAGGCACGGCAAGCGATTGGTTGGGGATAAGTATTGATTTTTATAACGGCGATTTAACTTCGGCAACGCGTTATTATTATAGCGAAACTCAGCCGACTTCATCGGGCAACTGGTGGCATTACGTTAACGGGGTGCCTACTGCTTGGTGATAGTGGCGGTTGCGGATAGTTTCAGAATAGGCGCAGAGGGAAAATTTTGTATGATGACGGCGGTGTGAAACATCCTAAAAATCGTGTGAAAAGCTAAAATCCCTTATGAATACGCTTTGAATATTCGCGGGGATATGGTATAATCAAAGCCATGGAAAAGAAAAAGGTTGTTATAGTTGGCGGTGGCGTGTCTGGTCTTGCCACCGCTATATATTTGAGGTTGAACGGTTACGACACTCTTCTTCTCGAAAAGAACCACGTGGCGGGAGGCGCTTGTATAGGTTGGGAGAGGAAGGGCTGCTACATTGACGGATGTATTCACTGGCTTATAGGCGTTAATCCCAAGTCGCCCATGTATAAGCTGTGGGAGCAGACGGGCGCGCTTTCGCCGGATGTTGGTGTGTTCTATCAGGATGATTTTTACACGCTTGATTTTGGCGAGGGCAAGAGTTTTACTATATGGTCGGATCTAAATCGCTTGCAGGCAGAGCTGATTGCGTTTGCGCCCGAGGACGAAAAGGCTATAAAGAAATTTTGCAAGCTTATAAAGAGGTTTGAAAGGATAGAGGCCCCTAGCGAAAAGCCGGTGGATATTATGAATATCCTGGATCTTTTGAAAATAGGCCTTACCATGTGTGGGGACTATTATTACGTGAGCAAAACCTCTAAAATATCCTGTGAGGACTATTCTAAAAACTTTAAAAATCCATACGTTAGGCGTTGGATAGCAGAGCACATGACGGCGGATTACAACCTGATGAGCTTTTTGTATATGCTGTCGCACGTGACCTCAAACAACGGCGGTATTCCGGAGGGCGGCTCGCTGGCACTTGTTAAGAGGATGGAGGATAAGTACGCATCGCTCGGCGGCAAAACCAGGCTCCGTGCGTACGTTGAGCGCATTGACGTTGAAAACGGCACGGCTGTTGGCGTTACGCTAAAGGGCGGCGAGAAAATATCTGCCGACTGGGTTGTTTCCACAACGCCTGCAGAGCATACCTTAAAGGACCTTTTGGGCGATGCCTATAAGGTTAAGGATTTTGAATTCAGGTTTGAGGATAGGGTTAAATATCCCATTTACACCTACACCACGGCGGTAATTAAGGTAAATGCGGATATGTCGGCCGCACCCCTTTCACATAAGGTTCACGTTGAGGATCCCGTGGTGCTTGAAACGGAGCATAGAGGAATAACGTTCAGGAATTATTCGTACGATAAAACGCTTAAGGCGCCGGATGGCAACTGTGTGGTTCAGATAACCGTTGCCGGCAACGACGATATGTATTTTTACTGGAAGAAAATTAAGGAAAATGGCGAATACGCTGAGAAAAAGGCGGCTATTTCCAAACAGCTGCTTGAAATTTATCTTAGATATTACCCCGAGCTTGAGGGTAAGGTTGAGATAATTGACGTGATTACCCCGATGACGTACGAGAGGTATCTCAACGGCAGAAACGGCTCCTTCCAGGGCTTCGTTCACACCTCGAAGGGCAAAGCCCTTATGCAGAACGGCAGGATAAAGGGGCTTAAAAACTTTATTTTCTCCGGTCAATGGGTGTTGAGAAGCGGTGGCTTGCCGCCTGCCGTAATGACGGGCAAGTTCGCAGCCCAAAGAATTTGCAAGAAGGACGGAGTGAAATTCAGAGCCGAGTAATTTGGCAGTGCCACGGAAAATTATGTTTTTTTGCGTGAAAAAGGGCACTAAACGTAAAATAAATACCCCCGAAGGATAATTCCTTCGGGGGTATATTTTTGCTGTGAGTTATTTATGCCGAGCAAGCGGCGGAATTTTAAACGTTGAAACGGAAGAGGACCACGTCGCCATCCTTAAACACGTATTCCTTGCCCTCGGAGCGAACCTTTCCCTTTTCCTTTGCTGCGTTATAGTTTCCGCACTCGAGGAGGACCTGCCAGTCCACAACCTCTGCGCGGATAAAGCCCTTTTCAAAGTCAGAGTGGATCTTGCCTGCAGCCTGCGGAGCCTTGGTGCCGTTTTCGATGGTCCAAGCCCTTGTTTCCTTCTCGCCTGCCGTGAGGTAGCTTATGAGGCCAAGCAGCTTGTACGACGCCTTTACCAGCCTGTTAAGACCGCTCTCGGTAAGGCCGAGCTCCTCAAGGAAAAATGCGGCTTCCTCGGGGGGGAGCTGGGAGAGCTCCTCTTCGGTTTTTGCGCATATAACGAGCACCTCGCTACCTTCGGTTGCGGCGTACTGCTTAACCTTTACAACGAGGGGAATATCGTCCTCGTCCTTGCCCATATCGCCCTCGCCGATGTTGGCTGCGTAAATCACGGGCTTGGAGGAGAGGAGGAAAAGTCCCTTTACGTATTCAGCCTCTTCCTCAGAAAACTCAAGGCTGCGAACGGGCTTTTCAGCTTCGAGGCAGGCGTAGATCTTTTCTAAAAGCTCCGCCTCGATCTTATACTTTTTGTCACCCGTTTTTATCATGCTGCGAGCCTTATCAAGCCTTTTGGAAACGCTTTCAAGGTCGGCAAGAATAAGCTCGAGATTTATTATTTCTATATCGCGGATGGGGTCAACACTGTCCTCAACGTGGGTTACGTTCTCATCCTCAAAGCAGCGAACAACGTGAACAACCGCATCAACTTCTCTGATATGAGAGAGGAATTTGTTGCCGAGGCCTTCTCCCCTCGATGCGCCCTTAACAAGCCCCGCTATATCAACAAATTCGATAACGGCAGGGGTTATTTTTTTGCTGTTGTAAAGAGCGGCAAGCTTTTCCAGCCTTTCATCGGGCACCGCAACGACGCCAACGTTCGGCTCGATGGTGCAGAAGGGGAAGTTGGCTGCCTGTGCGCCCGCGTGTGTTATAGCGTTGAACAAGGTGGACTTGCCTACGTTTGGCAGACCTACTACGCCAAGTTTCATTGTATTTATATCTCCTTATGTTGTCAAAGATGTTATATTGCTCCGCCTATGCAGCTGAAGCACTGTATTTTATTATATCACACATGGCAGAATTTTTCAATAATTATTCTGCAAAATTCACTTATTAAGATAAAATTTTTCGTTAAAGCCATTATTTGCTCGCCCTCCGCGGGATAAAAGAAAATAAAACTGCCGAACGGTTGCGATTTTTAAGCAAATGTGGTAAAATAGTACGGATATAAAGTTTAAACAGGTGATTTTATGGATTACAAAAAGCACATTGCATCAAAACTTAAGGTTGAAGGCTTTACTGCCGAGGAGATTGAGAGCTTTATTGCCCTTCCCCCAAACAGCGATCTTGGCGATTATGCGTTGCCCTGCTTCCGCTTTGCAAAAACGATGAGAAAGTCCCCCGTGGCTATTGCAGAGGAACTTAAGGCGTCTTTCCCTGTGGATGAGTATATTGAGGATGTAAACGTAGCAGCAGGCTACCTCAATTTCCGCGTAAACCGCAAGGGCTTCGTTGCCGGTGTTTTGAGAGAGGTTGCTGAAAAACGTGAGAAATACGGGGCTTCTTCAGAGGGAGAGGGTAAAACCGTGTGCATAGACTACTCTTCTATCAACATTGCAAAGCCCTTCCATATAGGTCATCTTTCCACCACCGTTTTGGGTGCGGCGCTGTATAGGCTGTATAATTTTCTGGGCTATAAGGCGGTTGGAATAAACCATCTTGGCGATTACGGAACGCAGTTCGGAAAGCTGATCGTGGCTTATCGCGCTTGGGGTGACCGTGCTGCCGTTGAGGCGGGCGGTGTTCGCGAGCTTATGCGCCTTTACGTTAAGTATCACGATGAGGCAGAGCTTCACCCCGAAATGGACGATGAGGCACGCGCACAGTTTAAGAAGATAGAGGAGGGCGACGGTGAGGCAACCGAGCTTTTCAACTTCTTTAAGGAAATTACGATGAAGGACGTTGGCAGAATTTACGATAAGCTTAACGTAACCTTTGATAGCTATGCGGGCGAAAGCTTTTATAACGATAAGATGGATCCCATCGTTAACGAGCTAAGGGAGAAGGGGCTTCTCACCACAAGTGAGGGTGCGGAGATCGTTGATCTTTCCGATTACGATATGCCCCCGTGCATAATTCTCCGCTCGGACGGTGCGTCCCTCTATGCAACGCGTGATCTCGCCGCTGCAACGTACAGAAAGAACACTTACAATTTCCATAAAAACCTTTATGTTGTTGCATACCAGCAGAATTTGCACTTCCGCCAGATATTCAAGGTTCTTGAGCTGATGGGTAAGGACTGGGCGAAGGACTGTGTTCACGTGGCTTACGGCATGGTTTCCATGGAAGACGGTGCTATGAGCACGCGTAAGGGCAAGGTTGTTTTCCTTGAGGACGTTATTACGAGATGCGTGGAAAAGAGCCTTGAGATTATAACTGAAAAGAACCCCGATCTTCCCGATAAGGAGAAGATTGCCGAGCAGGTCGGCACGGGTGCTGTAATATTTGGCGCGCTAAGCAGCAACAAGATAAAGGATATGGTTTTCAGCTACGACAAGGTTCTTAACTTTGACGGCGAAACCGGCCCGTACGTTCAGTATACGTGCGCTCGCTGTAAGAGTGTTTTGAATAAGGGTGGCGATATAGGTGAATATGCCGTTCCCGAGCTTAGCCAGCAGGAGTATGATCTCGTTGCTCATATAGGTAAATTCCCCGAGCTTCTCTCCTCTGCGCTTGAAAAGCTGGAGCCCTCGTTCGTTACGAGGTACGCCGTTGATCTTGCACAGCTTTACAACAAGTTTTATTTTGATTGCAAGATCCTTGGCGAGGAGGATAACGTTAAAAATTTCCGCTTGGCGCTCACCGATGCAACGCTCGTAACTCTTTCAAACAGCCTTGCACTCCTCGGTATTTCCGTGCCTGAAAGGATGTGATTTTGCGCGAAAAAGGGCACATTTTGCAAAAAGTGCCGTTCGGCAGGCGAAATTGCAATAAAGAAATAAGCGGAGGTCTAAATGAAGGTTTATTTTTACGAGGTTAAGGATTACGAGGAGGTTTTCATAAGGGCGTACGCGCAGCAATACGGCTTTGAGGTGTGTGGGATAGATCCCGAGTGCCTCTCGCTTGAAAACATAGATAGATGCGAGGGGTGTGACGCAGTTTCCACGTTGGGCTTCAGCCGCTGTGACGGCGAGGTTATGCGTGTGCTTGGCGGATACGGTGTAAAATATTTTGCCACGCGCACAGTAGGCTATAATCACGTGGATGTGGAGAGTGCTGCAAAATGCGGAATAACGGTTATTCGCGCCGATTACGATTCGACTAACGTTTCCGATTATACCGTGATGCTTATTTTAATGCTACTCAGAAAGACCAAGGTCACCGTGGTACGCGGGCTTGTAAATAACTTTTCTCTCGATGAGATCATGGGCAGAGATCTTCGCGATATGACGGTTGGCATCATCGGCACGGGTAAGATCGGAAAGAGCGTTATAAGAAGCCTAAGCGGGTTTGGTTGCAGGTTGCTTTGCCACGATAAGTATCCGGACAGCGAGGTGGAAAAATACGCGAAATACTGCGATTTAGGGGACATTTATTCAAATTGCGACGTGATTTCCCTGCATATGCCATTGACGGATGAGAACTATCATATGATAGATGCCGACGCCATTTCGGCAATGAAGAAGGGCGTGCTTTTGGTAAACACGGCACGCGGCGGGCTCATTGATACCGAGGCGTTAAAGCAGGGCATTGAAACGGAGCAGATAGGCGGTGCCGCCCTCGATACCATTGAGGGTGAGGATGGAATTTGCCACGTTGATATAAAAACCAGAATTTCAAACAAGCAAAACCTGTTTTATTTAAAGCAGTTCCCAAACGTTATCTACACGCCGCACATCGGATTTTTTACCGAGCAGGCAGTTTCTCAAATGATTGAAAGCGTGTTTTTAGGCATTTCGCTCAGCTCGCAAAACAAGGAAAACAAATTTATCGTAAAATAAAAAGAAAGACAGACCTGTTGCTCTTCCCATAGGGGGATCTGCGAAAGTCTGTCTTTTTTGTGCTTTGTTATAAGTTTTGGGGGGATCTTTTGTCACTTTGGATGAACATTTGAGAGATTTTGGTGTGTATTTCGTATCCCAAAAGCTTTTTAGTTATGTATACTCGGGGCATTTTGCAGGAACTAAGCTCATTTATATTCCCCCTTTTGTTCATAAATACATTATATAACCTGTTTTGTGATTTGTCAATGATATTGCGCGTTTTACGGGGTTTTTAACTTTTAATATAAAAAAATCGGGTGGCAAATAAAAACAAAACCGCCTATGCTATGCTTGACGGATTGTGTTGCGTGTGATATAATTTACAAGGATAAAAAATTATACATTTAGATATAAAGGAGCTTATTATGGAGAACGATCTTCTTAAATTTAAAAGCGGAAGCGATATCCGCGGAACGGCGGCAGAAGGCGTAGAGGGGCAGCCTATTGAGCTTACCGATGAGCGTGTGAGCCGTATGGCAAAGGGCTTTTTCGTTTGGCTTAAAAAGCGCAACGAGGGCAAAAAGCTGGTTATCTCACTCGGCCACGATTCCCGTATAAGCGCACCCAGGCTTTCTGCTTGCGTAAAGCAGGCACTTGTTGAAAGCGGTGCAGAGGTTATCTTTACCGGTCTTAGTAGTACTCCCGCAATGTTTATGACAACACAGCTTCTCGGCTGTGACGGTGCTATTCAGCTTACGGCTTCTCACCATCCCTTTAATAAAAACGGACTTAAGTTCTTCTCTAAAAACGGGGGGCTTGAGGGCAGCGATATAGCTGAAATTCTCGGTTATGCCTTTGAGGGCACGGCTTGCGAGGGAGAGGGCAGCGTTAAAGAGGTTGATTTCATGACCACCTACAGCAAGGTTTTGGTGGATTTTGTTCGCTCATCCACGGGCGAGGAGAAGCCCCTTGACGGATTTAAGGTCGTTGTAGATGCCGGCAACGGTGCAGGCGGCTTTTACGTTGACAGTGTGCTGAAGCCTCTCGGTGCAGATACGGAAGGAAGCCAGTTCCTTGAGCCGGACGGATACTTCCCCAACCATATTCCCAACCCCGAAAATCCCGTTGCAATGAAGTTTATTTGCGATAAGGTAAAGGCTGTAAATGCAGATCTCGGCCTTATTTTCGATACGGACGTTGACCGTGCAGGTGCTGTTGACGACCTCGGCGAGGAGATCAACCGAAATAAGCTTATCGCGCTTATTTCCGCTATCCTTTTGGAGGAAAAGGGCGGCGCGTATATCGTAACCGACTCTATCACCAGCGACGGTCTTAAGGAGTTTATAGAGGCAAAGGGTGGCGTTCATCACCGCTTTAAGAGGGGATATAAGAACGTTATCAACGAGGCTATCCGCCTCAATGCAGAGGGTAAGTACTGCCCCCTCGCAATCGAAACGAGCGGACACGCTGCGCTTAAAGAGAACTACTTCCTCGATGACGGCGCATACCTTGTTACCCGTCTTCTCGTTAAAATGGCACAGCTTAAAAAGCAGGGAAAGAAGCTTCGCGATCTCATCGCCGATCTCAAGCTTCCGGCTGAATCTGCAGAGGTTCGCATGGGCTTTAAGGACGGCGTAGACTTTAAGGTTTACGGCAAGACCGTTCTCGATGAGCTCAAGGCGTACGCGGAAAAGAACGGCTGGACGCTCGCTCCTTCCAACTACGAGGGCATTCGCATATCCTTCCCCGCAGGTGAGGGTGACGGCTGGTTCCTTCTCCGCATGAGCTTGCATGATCCTATTATGCCTCTCAATATTGAAAGCAACGCGGTTGGCGGCAACCTCGTTATCGCTAAAAAGCTTCACGCCTTCCTTACCTCGTACGAGGGCTTGGAGATCAAAAACCTCACCGAGTTTATCGGATAAGTGCTTATTTTTGTTTAGCGCAAAAAAATAAATTTACAGAGCGTCGGTTTTTCGACGCTCTTGTTTTATGTGAAAGTGCCCTTTATCGCACAAAAACGGTGGGTTTTTGTGTAAAATATAAATTTTTTTCAAGTGCAGTAAAATCGTTGACAAATGGACTATCGCGGTGTAAAATAAAAACGTAATAGGGGTGCTGCGGCAAAATTTTTAGTGCCGCGGCTGAGATTATACCCATTGAACCTGGCAAGATAATGCTTGCAGGGGAAATAGTTGTATCATTTTCGGCCCCTCGTTTGCAAGGGGCTGTTTTCTTCCCCTTGCGGGAGGTTTTTATGTTACAAGCTTTACTGTCGGACAAGGCCAAGTGGTTCTTGTTCTCCTTCTCAACGCCGGAGGAAATCTTCCGCGCAGCTGCAACGTGGCTGGCTATTGCCGCCGTTATCGCGTTTGTCGTTTGTCTTTTTGTTCTAAAGGGCGAAAAAAGGCACAAGCTTATCCGCGTGGGAACGGTTGCGGGCGTAATTTACGCGTGTGCCGTGGGTGTTGCGTCGCTTGCGTTCTGGCTTTCCGATGCGGGCAAGAACGGTGAATTTCTGGCAATTCTGTTCGTTCCTCTCGCCGTGCTGGTCGTGTGCGTAGCCGCGTGGCTCGTGGCTCTTGCTGCGGCAAAGAGCAGGGCTATCAAGATCGTTTTCGGTGTCTGCACCGGCTGTGCTGCCGTAGCTGCACTCGTTTGCATGGGCGTGCATTTCGCCTCGGGTGATGCGGCTGAAATGAACTGGATAACGAACGACGACGTTGAAATTATACCGCTTTGCATAAGTGCCGTTGTGGCTATCGGCGGGGTGATTTTAGCTGCGTTTTTGTGCGATAAAGGGGGTAAACCGTTTGACACAAGGTCTATTTCCTACGCAGCTGTGTGTATTGCGATGAGCTTTGCGCTCTCATATTTGCGCATTGTTAAGATGCCGCAGGGCGGCTCTATCACTATCGCTTCTCTGCTTCCCGTTATGGTGTATTCGTGCATGTTTGGGGCGAGGAAGGGTATTTTCGTCGGAATGATCTACGGGCTTTTACAGGCCGTTCAGGATCCTTATATTATTCATCCGGCGCAGTTTTTGTTGGATTATCCTGTAGCGTTTGCCTGTGTGGGGCTTGCCGGGGTATTCTGTAAGCTTCACTCGCTTGATAGGCTTCCTCAACTGCAGTTTGCACTTGGGGCCGTGGTTGCGGGTGTTGCGAGATTTATTATGCACTATATTTCGGGCGTGTTTGCGTTTGGCTCGTTTGCAGGGGAGCAGAATCCCTACGTTTACAGCTTGGTTTATCAGGCCGGCTACGTTCTCCCCGATATCGCTATCGTAATCGTCGTGGGTATATTTGTTTTCAGCTCGTCTGCGTTTGTAAAAATGGTGAGAAGGCAGGGGGTAAGCACTGCGGCGTAAGGTAAATATAACAAAGGAAGGTTATTATGGAGCTTTACTATTTGATTGCTGTGTCAGTCGTCAGCGTTATAACTTTTATAGTGTATCTCGTTGATAAGATCAAGGCAAAGATCGGCGGTTTTCGCGTGCCTGAGGCCGCGCTACTCACGCTTTCCGTTCTCGGCGGAGCTACGGGCGGATTGCTTGCCATGGGCTTTTGCCGCCACAAAACAAAGCACTGGTATTTCTTCCTTGTGAATTTGGCGTCACTCTTTTTGCACGCAGGTATATATTTGCTTTTAATCATTAAATAACGGCCTTTAAAGGGCTAAAATATAAAGGCAGATTGCTAATGCAATCTGCCTTTTAACGTGCGTTTTAGAGCACTTTTGAGAGAAATTCCTGCAATCTTTCATCACGCGGGCTATCGAAAACCTGCTCGGGCGTGCCGTCCTCTTTAATGAGGCCTTCATCCATAAACAAAACCCTTGTTGCAGCTTCTCTTGCAAAGCCCATTTCGTGTGTTACCACAACCATGGTCATGCCCTCGTCCGCAACGTCCTTCATCAGCTGCAAAACCTCTCCTACCATTTCGGGATCGAGTGCAGAGGTGGGCTCGTCAAACAGCATTACCTTGGGGTTCATTGCGAGTGAGCGCACAATTGCGATACGCTGCTTCTGTCCGCCTGAGAGGGTGGAGGGGTAAGCGTTTGCTTTATCCTCAAGCCCTATTCTCTTTAAAAGCTTCATAGCGCGCTCGTTCTCTTCCTCCGTTATCTGCTTTGCGCTGATAGTGGGTGCGAGCTCCTTCTTGTTCTTTCTGAACAGGTTGGCAATTTTTTTAAAGAAGTTTGCCGTCTTTATCTTGTTCTGATCCTTTTTTCTTAAATAGGTGGGGGCGAGCGTTATGTTTTGCAAAACCGTTTTGTTGTTAAACAGGTTGAACTGCTGGAATACCATGCCTATCTGCCTGCGGTGCTTGTTTATGTCTACCTTGAGGTCTGCAAGGTTTTCGCCGTTAAACCAAATTTCGCCGGTTGTGGGGTCTTCCATACAGTTAAGACAGCGGAGAAGGGTGGATTTTCCCGAGCCGCTCGGCCCGATAACGAATATTCTTTCGCCCTGCATCACGGTGAAATCTATGCCGTTAAGAACGTTTAGCTCGCCAAAGCTTTTCGTTAAATTTTTAATTTCTAATAAATTTGCGTTTTCCATGGCGTCCTCCTTTTAAGAAACAAGCTGTTTTTTGCGCTTGGGCTTGCCCTTGGTTCTATCGTTTTTGGCAAGTATTTTTTCCAGAATACGGATAAGCAGGGTTATTATCAGCACGAGAACGAAATAAATGAGTGCGAGAACTATGTAGGGAATAACCCACTCGTATTTTACTGCCGCAACGTGCTGTATAAGCGCAACGTAAAGGTCGCTTACAGCAATAAAGCTGAGGACTGAGGTTTCCTTAATGAGGGAAATAAACTCGTTGCCGATGGTTGGCAATATGTTTTTAATTGCCTGCGGAATTATTATTTTAAGCATTGTAGTACCGTAGCCAAGCCCGACGCTTCTGCCTGCTTCCATTTGACCTACGTCAACCGAGTTGAGGCCGCTTCGCATTATTTCCGATACGTACGCGCCGCTGTTTAAGCCGAAAACAACAATGCCCACGTTTACGGCAGGTACGCCCTTAACGCCCATCATAGGCAACAGAACGTAGTACGCCAAAAGAAGCTGCACGGCAATAGGTGTGCCGCGGAATATGGCAACGTAAACGGTGCAGATCTTATCTAATATGCGCGGTAAAAGCTTGTACTTCGGCGAAACCTTAACCGTTGCGATGATAGTACCTATAACTATACCGATAAGTAAGCCGAGTATGGCGATCTTCACCGTGGTCCATAAACCGGTCAGCAACAGCTTTTGGTAGTGTTCGCTGGACATTGTGTCCAAAAACTTGTTAATCTTATTAGCCCAATCCATTATTTCCTCTAAACACAAAAATTTCCCCCTCGTCCGAAGACGAGAGGGGATTATGCATAAATATGATGCGTATTAGTTGTTCATTGCTTTTTCGATAGCTGCTGCGGGAGCATCGTCAACAACAACTGCGAAGATGTTTCCGTTAACGAGATCGAGAGCTGCAAGCTGTGCGTTTGCGTAGCCCTTGCCGGTCAGATTTGCAAAGCCGGTGTAGCCCCAGTCTTCGTCGCCTTCAACGTACATACCGCCGGTGGTTCCGGTCTGATAACCAAAGGTTTTGCCTTCGAGAGAAGCGATAACAGTTTCAACCTCTGCAGCGGTGGTGCAGTTATCAAAAGCGGTGTTGTCAGCCTTAACGATAAGCTTCTGAGAAGCGTTATAGTAAGCAGTGGAGAACTCGTAGAGGCCTACGCGGTCTTCGCTGATGGTGATACCGGCCATACCAACGTCTGCATATCCAGCGTCTACCTGAGTGAAGATAGCGTCGAACGCGATGTTCTTAATAACAAGCTCAAGCTCGTATTCCTGTGCGAAAAGGGCAGCTATTTCAATATCAAGGCCGTAAATCTTGCCGTCGGTACCGAGATATTCAAAGGGCTCGAAGGGGCAGTTGGTAACAACGATAAGGTTGCTGTCGCTATTTGCAACGTCGTCAGTAGTAACGGCGTAACCGGTCTTTTCGCCTTCGCCTTCAAAGTACTTGGAAAGAAGAGCGTCAAACGTGCCGTTATCTTCGATCTTAGCAAGGAAGGTATCAAACTTCTGCTTAAGGTCGGTGTTGCCTTTCTTCATAACGAAAGCATATTCTTCTTCGGTAAGGTTAACGTTAATAACCTTAACCTGGGGTTCTTTTGTAGCGGGCTCGCAAGCTGCTGCAAGTGCAACGGTGCCAAGCATCATGATGCTTAAGATGAGTGTGATGATTTTTTTCATTTCATTTCTCCTTATTATGAAAATTTTATTTTACCGTGTTTAATTATGCAATGCGTGTGAATAAATACTCACCTCGCTCACAACGCTTATATGATAGCACATTAAAAAAATTAAAGCAAGCGTTTTTTAGCATAAAAATAAAAAAAATTAAATTATTTTTGCCAAATAATGCATAATTGCTTGAATATTAGAATAATTATGCAATTATGCGTATAACCTTGCTTTTTCTTTTAAGGTTAGCGGCTTAGTGCTGTGTTTTGCGTGTGAGTTAGGCGGTGCGGTATAAATATAGTGGGGAAGGTGAATAGATCGGGCGAAAATAGCAAAAAAGAATTTTTTTGATAAATAACACAGCTTTTTTTCGGATAGCTGAAAAATTGTGGTTGCATCGCACTTAAAACCACAATATATTGTACGCGTGCGTGCGCGCATCATATTATATAATAATAAAGGAAAAAAAATTTAAAAATTTTTAAAAAAGTATGAAAAAACAGTTGACAGGGGGGCGGTTTTATAGTATTATATGAGGGCTGTGTTTATATTGGGTTGAGATGAAAAGTTACTTAATCCCTTTGCCAGACGGCCCCGGAACCTGAAGGCAACCATACGGGAAGATAATTTTCATTGACAAATGTGAGGGTTTAACCCTTGCGACTAGCTATCTGGGTTTTAATGGTAGTAGAATGTCATTCGCAGCAAATAACACAGTGCGGATGATTTTTTTATTACTAAAAGCTCGACACACACGGCAAGGTTGATAAAAAGTTAGTATAAAAAGGAAGGAGAAAACACATGTCAGGACAGAAAATCAGAATTAAACTTGCGGCTTACGACCATAAGATGGTTGACCAGGCTACCGAAAGAATCGTTGAGACGATGAAGAAAGCGGGCGCAAAGATCAGCGGACCTATTCCGCTTCCCACCGAGAAGGAAATAGTAACCATTCTCCGCTGCCCCCACAAGTATAAAGACAGCCGCGAGCAGTTTGAGATCAGAACTCATAAAAGACTTATTGATATCTACTCGTCAAACGCAAAGATTTTGGACAGCATTCACCTGCCCGCAGGCGTAGACGTAAAAATCAAGCTTTAATTTTAAAAACAAATTTTTTGTAAATATTTTTGGAGGTGAACTTTATCGATGAATAAAGCAATCATTGGAAGAAAGTTAGGTATGACGCAGATCTTTTCCGCTGATGGAAAAGTAATCCCCGTTACCGTTGTGGAAGCAGGTCCTTGCCCCGTAGTTCAGCTTAAGACCGTTGAAAAGGACGGCTATGCAGCTGTTAAGCTCGGCTTTGACGAAGTTTCCGAGAAGACCTTGAACAAGCCCGAAGCAGGCCAGTTCAAGAAAGCAGGCGTACCCTGCCAGAGAGTTCTTAAGGAATTCCGTTTGGAAGACGTAAGCGCGTATGAAGTTGGACAGTCGCTTACGGTTGAAACCTTCGCAGAAGGCGACAAGGTTGACGTAGTGGGTACCAGCAAGGGTCACGGTTTCAGCGGCGTAATCAAGCGTTGGAATCAGCACAGACTCAAAGAGACGCACGGTGTGGGCCCCGTACACAGAGAAGTAGGTTCTATGGGTTCCATCAGTTCTCCCTCGAGGGTATTTAAGAACAAGCACATGCCCGGTCAGTACGGTCATGAAAAAGTAACTGTTCAGAACCTCGAAGTAGTTAAGGTAGATGCAGCAAGAAACGCATTGCTCATCAAGGGTGCTATCCCCGGTCCTAAGGGCGGCATAGTAACCGTTACCAACAGCGTAAAAGGTTAAGGAGCGTGAATGACAATGCCAAATGTAAAAGTATATAATATGAACGGTAAAGAAACCGGCGTTATGGAATTGCAGGAAGGTCTCTTCAACGTAGAGTTCAAGGAAGACCTTATTCACCAGGCAGTAGTTACCAGGCTTGCCAACATGCGTCAGGGTACTAAGAGCACCCTTACCCGCAGCGAAGTTCGCGGAGGCGGCAAGAAGCCTTGGAGACAGAAGGGCACGGGTAACGCAAGACAGGGCTCCACGAGAGCACCCCAGTGGATCAAGGGCGGCGTTGTATTCGCACCCAAGTCCAGAGATTTCTCTAAGAAGCTTAACATAACCATGAAGAGGGTTGCTCTTTTCAGTGCACTTTCACAGAAGCTTAGAGATGACGAAATCGTTGTTATAGATAACCTTGCAGTAGAAAACGGCAAGACCAAAGAGATGGTTGCTTTCCTTAAGGCACTCAATCTTGATAAGACCGTTCTCCTCGTAATGGCAAACGGTGACGAGAAGGTTAGAAGAGCATCCGGCAACATCCAGAAGCTCCAGACCATGCCCGTAGAGCTTCTTAACTGCTACGACGTAGTTAAGAACGCAAAGGTTGTTTTCGCAAAAGAAGCAATCGAGAAACTTCAGGAGACTTACGGCTCCCCCGAAACAGCACAGGAGGTAGCAGAGTAATATGAGAGAACACGACGTTATTATTAAACCTCTTCTCACCGAGAAAAGTTACGCCGGCGTTGCAGATAAGAAGTACACCTTCGTTGTTGCAAAAAAGGCAAACAAAACGGAAATCAAACTCGCAGTAGAAAAGCTCTTTGACGTACAGGTTGAAAGCGTAAACACTGCAAACGTACGCGGTAAGCTTAAGAGAATGGGCAGAAGCGAAGGCTACACCCCCTCTTACAAGAAAGCAATCGTACAGTTAAAGGCAGACAGCAAGCCGATTCAGTTCTTTGAATCGCTGTCCTAATTGAGGAGGGTATAATCAATGGGTATCAAAAGATATAAACCTACATCTGCAGCTCGTCGTTTCATGACGGTAAGCACCTACGAGGAGATTACCTGCACGAAGCCCGAGAGATCGCTTCTTGAAGATCAGAGGCACACTGCAGGCCGCAACGCAAGCGGCAGAATTACCGTTCGTCATCACGGCGGCGGAAACAAGAGAAAATACCGTATCATAGACTTCAAGAGAAATAAAGACGGTATCCCCGCAACGGTTAAGACCATCGAGTACGATCCTAACCGTACGGCTAACATCGCACTTCTCTTCTACGCAGACGGCGAAAAGAGATATATGCTCGCACCTGTAGGCCTCAACGTTGGCGATAAGGTAATGAGCGGCGCAGAGGCTGACATCAAGGTTGGTAACGCGCTTCCCATCGAATCCATCCCCGTAGGTACTATGATCCACAACATCGAGCTTCAGCCCGGTAAAGGCGGTCAGTTAGTAAGAACAGCGGGTGCAAGCGCACAGCTTATGGCAAAAGAAGGTAAGTATGCTCAGGTTAGACTTCCCTCAGGCGAAGTTAGACTTATTGCTCTTAACTGTATGGCTACAATCGGCCAGGTTGGTAACTTAGACCACGAAAACATTTCTATCGGTAAAGCTGGTAGAAAGCGTCACATGGGTTGGAGACCCACAGTAAGAGGTTCTGTAATGAACCCCTGCGATCACCCCCACGGTGGTGGTGAAGGTCGCTCACCCGTTGGTAGACCCG
>JAFVXM010000124.1 GCA_017501205.1 Clostridia bacterium | reverse complement strand
TAGAGAATATGCTCTGCAACGTCCTGCGCCGTATCCCACTTGCCCTGCACTATCAGAACGAACGCTATGCTCTCAAGCGCCTCTCTAAAGCATCCGCTATCCTCGTCTATCTCGGTGAGAAGGGTGAGTGCCTCGTTCATGTTTCCCGTGGCTATATAGCCCTTTGCTTTTTGCAGTTTTTGCGCGTTTTCGGCGTCTTTTTCCTCTTCGCCCACAATTTTAAACAGCGGCTCATCCGCACTGTCAAGCGCGTCGCCCTCGGCCTCTATCTGGTCCTGAAGATCCTCGATCACGTCGTTATACTCGTACTCGCCAAGCTGATCGAGATTGAGCTGCTCGCTGAAAAAATGCATGGCAACCATATCCTTGCCGAGGAAATAAAAGCCCGCGCCCAGCCCATTATAGGCACGCGCGCGCTCCTCATCCGTCCTCGCGGATGACAGCGCCCTGTACCAGCAGTTAAGCCCCTGCTCAACGAGGTCGGCATCGTAATATACGTCCGCAAGGCCGGCATTTGCCTCATAGTCAAAGGCATCGCTCGCAAGCGCATCCCTGAAGGCGATTGCCGCGCCCACAAGGTTGCCCTCTCCAAGCCTTCGCTCGCCAAGGCGGGTGTGCCTTTCCGCACCGTTTTCAAAACCGATTATCTTACTTTCCACCTGCTTCCCTCAAAAGTGTTTCCACGTCATCCTTTGTGAATCCGTATTTTTTATCGCAAAAGTGGCATTCAACGTCTATCCTGCCCTGCTCCTCAATGGCAGAGCGAAGCTCTCCCTCGCCCATGGCAAGCAAAATGCCCTCAATGTATTTTCTGCTGCAAATGCACCTGTATTCGGGGTGATAATCAACGAACTCCACACCCTTAAAATGCTCATCTATAATGCCCTCTATACCCACCGTTTGGATAAGCGTGCTGACTGCGCCAAACTTGGATATGATGCGCTCTGCCTCGTCGATAGCGCTATCCGAGCAGTACGGAAGCGGCTGAATTACCACACCGCCCGCGCCCACACAGTTATAGTCCGTGCCTATCTTCACGCCAAGTGCCATAGCGGTAGGCTGCTGCTCGCTATAAGTATAATAGGCGGCAAAGTCCTCCGCAAGCTCGCCCGAAACGAGCCTGCAACTTCCGGTATACGGCTCCTTGAGGCCGATATCCCTTATAACCGTTATCCTGCCCTCTCTGCCCACGCAGCCGGCAACGTCCAGCTTGCCGTTGGGCTTTAGGGGAAGCACCGCACGGGGGTTATCAATATATCCGCGAATATCCAGATTTGAGTTGGCGCACACCACTATCGTTCCGCCAACGCCGTCACCCTTTACGGTAACGGAAAGCTTATCCCCGTCGTTCTTCAGCCCCGTTGCCATAAAGGTACAAGCGGTAAGCGTTCTGCCGAGTGCCGCCGCAGAAAGGGGTGAAAGCTTATGATAATCAATCGCAGCCTGAACTATATCGGTTGTATCCATAACGGTAAGCGAAACCTGACCGCCAAGTATCAGCGCCTTTTTTACAATGCCCATTTTATTATCCTCTTATTTTAAAGCGTTGCCCCCACTGCCCATCTGCTTGGGGCAAACCGTGTTTTTTGTGTGAAAAAGGCGGTTTTTAACCGCCATAACATTTATTTGCGAACGGCTATCACGTTGAGCCTTTGCGACTCGTCCGTCAAAGCCTCGCCAAGATGCCCTTCTACCCGAACGACCTCAAAGCCGCTCTCCTCAAGGGCGCTTACAAGCTGCTTCTTCGTGTGCGCGTACTGAACGTGCTGCTCCTCGCGCTTTATAAACGTGCCGTCTGCCTGCCGCGTAAACGTGGAAATATCCATCTCTACACCGCCCTCTATCCTGCGGTTGAACCACAGATAAGAAAAATCCTCACCGTCCTCACCGAACAAATTATCGCCTATAACGTTATATAGCTTGTACTCGGTGGAAACGTCAAAAAACAGCAAGCCTCCCTTAACGAGCGACGACGATAGCCTCTTGAAGGTGCGAACGAGATCGCCCCCGGGCAAATAGTTAAAGCAATCGGTTACGGCGGTGATGCAATCCAGCCTGCTAGGTACCTTGAACGAGCGGACGTCCTGCCTCAGATAGGTTATCGAAAGCCCCTCTCTTCTCGTAAGCTCTGCGGCCTTCGTAAGCATTTCCTCGCTAACGTCCACCCCGATAACGTCCAGCCCCGCACGCTTAAACCTACGGGTAAACGCGCCGCTCCCACAACCGAGATCGGCGCATTTTTTACCGGGTGAATATTCGTTTATGATAGAGAGAACGTATCCTGCCCACGCGTCGTAATCGACGTCCATAAGCTCCTCATATACGTCTGCTATCGCGCGGTACGCGCTTGTGTTTTTCATCATTCCTGCGTGTTTTCGGGGGTTTCTTCGCCGTTATCGGCCTGTTCGCCATCGGCCTCGGCTTCAGTTTCCTTAAACTTTGCAAACACGTCCTCAGGTTTGATCTTGCCGGAGAGAACGTCGTTCACGTAGCGGTCGCTATCCTCACGCATGTGCTGCTTGCTCTCCTCAAGCTTTCTCAGATCCTCACGGTTAAACGAGGTGGGAAGCTCCATGATCTCCACGTCGTAGTCGGTGATAGGCTTAACGGGGCGCTTGTTGAGATAAACGCTGTCAAAGTGGTTGAACGCAGCGAGGTCGTCGCCAAAGGACTCCTTGTCCACCTTTTCGTAAATACCCCTGTTGCGCTTTGCGCCGGGAACCCTCTCGTTGATGAACTTATCGTAAATCCAGTGGCTGTAAACGCTCCATACCAAGAGGCCGCCCGCCATACCGATAAGTATCATAACGATTACGCCGATGATGGGCGAAATGAGGTAAAGCAGAACGTTTACGAGCGAGAACGCCATAAAGAACAGGTTTGAGGGGATAAGCGAGAAGGAAAGGATAAAAGCATTCCTTGCAAGCTTAAAGAAGCCCAGCTCGTACGTTACGGACATAGTGAGCATGTGCATAGCAACGAGCGTGATAAATACGATTGAAATAGTAGTGAACACCTTTGCAACGGTAAGCCAGAACGCGCTGCCCTCACCCATCGCGATAAGATAATCGGAATAGCCGATAGAGGTGACGCCCATAAACAGGAATATCGAGTAGACGAGGGTGATCATAAATACTATGAGATAGTTCTTTTTAACACCGCGCCAGAAATCGCTGCCTACGAATACGCCCTCCGTCCAAACCATGTTGCGGAGTATATACAGTACGCCCGAAAGCCCCACTGCGAGAACGGCCGCGCATACGGGCAGAAGGATAAGCCACATATTTGCCGAAACGTTAACGGCCTCTGCCGCACCTGCAAGGTTGCCTACGTACGGATAGGACATAAACGATTCAAACGGATAGTCCATCGCCGAGATCTTAAGCACCATAGAGCGCCAAATCATAAGCGCCACAACGGGCAGGGCAAATACCAGCATGATGAGGTTTAGGATAACAATCTTCGAGAAGTTGTTTTTCATTATATCCCAACCAAGCTGCCAGCGGTTTGAGGGGAGCGTTGAGCGAGCGTAATTCTCCGATCTTTCGGGCCCCTCGATAAGTTTGCTCATAAAGCCTTTTTTCTTTGCCATATTTCTCCTGTGCGCATTGCGCGTTGGGCACGCGCATACGCGCCCATTTTTTTTATTATACTATATTATTTTACTATATTAAACAAAATTTCTCAAACATTTTACCCACAAAAAAAGAATTATTTATAAACTTTTGCAGATTTTAATCATAAAATACTGTATAGGCTCAAAAAAGCCGGGCATCTGCCGAGGTGCAGCCCTTTAATATTTCGCTAAACGGTGGGCATCAGCCCTAAAAAAAGGAGAGAGAAATGAAAAACCCGTTTTTTGGCACTATCGTCCCCCTTATAACCCCGTTTGACGGCGGAGAGGTGGATTACCCCGCACTTGAAAGGCTGATTGCCTATTGCAAAGAGGGCGGTGCGGACGGCTTTGTTTGCCTCGGCACCACCGCGGAAGCCCCAACCCTAAACGAGCGGGAGAAAAGAGAGATACTCGCCTTCACCTTAAAGCGGGCGGAGGGCTTGCCCGTTATCGCAGGGGCGGGGAGCAACTGCACGCGCGAGGCAATAAGGCTGACCGCTCTCTTTGAAAAGGACGGCGCAAACGGCGTGCTTTCGGTGTGCCCGTACTACAATAAGCCCCCTGAATCAGGCATTATCGCCCACTTTGAGCATATAGCTAAAAGCACGAGGCTACCCGTTATCCTATATGACGTTCCCCAAAGAACGGGCAAGGAAATAACGGCAAACGCGGCAAATATCCTAAAGCGCATACCCAACGTTGTGGCGATAAAGGAGGCTGGCGACACCGCGCACCTTTTGGCAATGCGCTCGGTGTGCGACGGCGATCTTGCGCTGCTTGGCGGCAACGACGCACTCATCTCTCAAACGATGAAGCTTGGCGGCGCGGGCATGATAAGCGCGGCGGCAAACGTTATGCCAAAAACGGTATCGGGCGCAGTTCGGCTGTACGGCAGCTCCGTTAGGCTGGCGGATGGCGTTATCGAGGGTGCGGCGGAGGCAATAGCCGCGCTGCAGATTGAAGTAAACCCCGTGCCGCTAAAATACGCCCTCTTTAAAAAAGGGCTTATAAAAAACGAGCTTCGCCTGCCGATGTGCCCTTTATCGCGCAAAAAAGAGGCTTTAATCGACAGGCTAATAAACAAATTTATATAGCGAGGAAAGGATATGACGGATATTTTAATTTGCGGAATCAACGGTAAAATGGGCAGAGAGGTATACTCTCTCGCCTCTCAAAGCACAGCCTTCAACGTGGTGTGCGGAGTGGACAAGCACACCTTTGGCAACTTCGATTGCCCCGTTTACACGTCACTTGCAGAGGTGAACGCCCACTTCGACGCCATTATAGATTTTTCATCCCCCACCGCTCTCGAAGGTCTGCTCGCGGCGGCAAGGGAGTACGGGTGCGCCCTGCTCATATGCACAACCGGGCACTCTCCCGATCAGCTTAAAGCGATTGACGAGGCGAGCAAAACACTCCCCGTGAGGCTCATGCCAAACACCTCGCAGGGGATCGCGGCACTTTCCTCCGTGCTGCCCACACTTTGCAAGCTGCTGAGCGGCTTTGACGTTTGCATCACCGAAACGCACCGCAAGGGCAAAAAGGATGCGCCGAGCGGCACGGCAAGGGCGCTTGCCCGGCTTATCCCCACCGAGGCTCAGCTTTGCTCCTTCCGCGCGGGCGACGTGCCGGGCACTCACACCGTAAGCTTTTATTCGGGCGAGGAGTCGGTAAGCATAACCCACACTGCATTTTCAAGAAGGGCGTTTGCAGAGGGCGCGCTAAAGGCTCTCTCCGCCCTGCTTTCCCCATAAAAACATCGGAGCAAGGCGCACCAAAAAAGAAAAAGCCCCCTATTTCGCATAATTTGCGCGGTTTTCGCCATTATACTTAAAGGAGGTGAAATTATGAAAACGTTTAACGTATTTAGCGTGCTTGCCCTCATACTGACGATAGTTGGCGCACTCAACTGGCTTATCGTTGGCTTGTTTGGCTTCAACTTCGTAACCTGGGCAACCTTCGGTATGGTGTGGCTTGAGCGTGCGGTTTACCTGCTTGTTGGTGCAAGCGGAATCTTTATGCTCGTTTGGCTTTGCCTCTCGAGAGCAAGGATGGCAGAAAACGCCATTTATTGATGAGCGAGGCAGCTACGGCTTCGCAAAATAAGGGCTAAAGCAGCGCAGGCTTTCTCTCGCCGCCATGCCCAAACAAAAGGGCGCTCGCGGATTATCCGCAAGCGCCGTTTATTATTTTATTCCTTTTCACTCTTCATCTGCTTCAGCTTCTTTACTTCCTTGTTGCTCATGGACATTTTAGTTAAAACGGCTGAGGTTTCGAGGATGTTTTTCCTCAAGTACTTATCGTGCATAAACGTTTTTACCACGCGATTCACGGCACTTTTCTGCTCGGAAGGAAGGCTCATATACGCCCGCACGAACTCAACGCCGCTCGCCGCAAGCTCGGTTAGAGTGTTGCATTTCGTTCTGTATAAAAGGGCAAATATAGCCTCAACGCAAGTCTCTCGCTCCTCTAACTTCATATCAGCGAGAATGCTCTTCAGCCCCGTTTCCAAGGCTACGGCTTCCTTTGTGAATTTGCTCTCCTCTAAAAACTGCGTGCCCATAACCTGCCAGGAAAAGCAGTCGTGCTGAAAAAGTCCCTTCGCCGTGCTGTGCACTATTCTGTTGCGCTCGCCGTGCGAGAACAGCTTGCCGATGATGGACGACTGCGGAAGCAGCGTAACCACTCTCCTCTCCACGGTTGCAAACAGCCTCGTCTGCTTATCGTCCTCCGGGAAGCCGGGCCCGTCCATATTGAACACGCCGGTTATCATGCGCCTCGTTTCCACCTCGCTGTTAGCCGCCGCATATATGGCGAGATGCCCGCCCTTGCTGTGGCCAAGCACGATAATTTTGCCGTGATAATCCCTTGCCGCCGCATTCAGATACTTAACCGACTGCAGCTGTGCGTTGGTGGGGGTTTTATAGATGAGGTTAAAGTTCTCCTTCCAGCCCACGATGGTATCATCCGTTCCGCTGAAAACTACAAACCTCGTGTGCACGTCGGGCGCATCCACCGTGAGGGCGGAAAACTGCGTTTCAACGTCCTTGTCTATATCCTCTATATAGTTTGATAGCAATAGCCCGGAAAACCTTACGCTGTGCGCCATAGCATCGAAAAGATCGTTGATCGTTTCGGGTATTATAAAGCCTATGTGCGGCTCCTCCGGCTTGAGCATAAAGTAGCTTTTGGCGCAATCGCTCAGCTGTACCGCGCCGTGCGTGGGCACGCAGGAGCGCAAATCCATCATTACTATCTGCGATAAAATTACAACGTCAACCTCGTTGACGCACGATTTTCTGAAGCTCAAATCGCCTCTCCACGCAACGTAGTCCATAATATTAGCCATTTAATCACCTGCCTGAAAGATAATTTTCCCTTCTGTAATTATACCCGTTTTTCTTTAGCCGAAAAACGGTTTTTTTGTTGCATTTTGTTTTTTTTAGTCCTTTACAAAACTAAAGGCTTTAGCCAAAAAGTGCCCTTTTTCGCGCAAAATCCCGCTAATCGGAAACCTTATCGAACTGGCTGTTATACAGCGAGCAGTAGAATCCGCCCTTTTCTATAAGCTGTGCGTGATTGCCCTGCTCTATGATGTTGCCGTCCTTCATAACGAGGATGATATCCGCGTTTCTTATGGTGGAAAGCCTGTGCGCTATAACGAACGACGTTCTGCCCGCGGTGAGGCGGTCCATCGCCTCCTGTATAAGCTCCTCCGTGCGCGTATCAACGTTAGAGGTAGCCTCGTCAAGTATCATCATGGGCGAGTTCTGAATCATCGCGCGGGCAATGGTTATAAGCTGCTTTTGTCCGCTTGAAACGTTGCTCTCCTCGTCAAGCACGGTATCGTAGCCGTTTGGGAGAGCCTTTATGAAATAGTCGATATTAGCCGCCTCTGCCGCCCTATCCAGCTGCTCCTGCGTTACGCCCTGCTTGGAGTACACGATATTTTCGCGTATCGTGCCCTCAAACAGCCAGGTATCCTGAAGCACCATGGAGAACATATCGCGCACCGTTTCGCGCTTCATATCCTTAACCGAAACGCCGTCTATCAATATATCGCCGCTGTTGATCTCGTAAAAGCGCATTATGAGATTTACCATGGTCGTCTTGCCGGCACCCGTGGGGCCTACGATAGCCACCTTCATACCCGGGCGCACCGTTGCCGAAAAGCCGTGTATTATCAACTTATCGGGGTTGTAGCCAAAGGTAACGTCCCTGAACTCAACCTCTCCGCGCACCGTTTCGGGCACGGCGGTCTTGTGAGATTCGTCCTCCTGCTCCTCAACGTCCAAAAACTCAAACACCCTCTCTGCCGCAGCCGCCGTGGACTGAAGCTGGTTAATTACCTGGCCAAGCTGATTTATAGGTGCCTGAAACAGACGCATATACACGAAGAAGGAAACGATTATGCCGGGCATGTTCACGGGATCCTGCTTATATAGAATTGCGCCCACAACGCATATAGCCACGTAGCCGAGGTTTGATATAAAGGTGTTTACCGGCATCATCAGTCCGGAAACGAACTGCGATTTCCACATATTCTTGAACAGCTTGCCGTTGATAGAGTCAAACTCACCCTGCTTGCGCTCCTCTGCATTGAACAGCTTGATCACGTTTTGACCGGAGAAGCTCTCCTCTATATGCCCGTTCAGCTCGCCGAGGTACCTCTGCTGCTTTACGAAAAGCGGTTGAGATTTCTTTACGATGAACATTGCAAATATTCCGCCTATCGGCACGGTGGCAACCGCAACGAGCGCCATCTGCCATTTTGTTACAAACATGGCGATCAGCGTGCCGATGAGCAAAACCGCCTGCTGAAACAGCGATGCGAGCGAGTGGTTTAAGGACATGCTCACCGTATCCACGTCGTTTGTCACCCTCGAGAGAGTGTCGCCGTAGGAGCGGGTGTCAAAGTAATTGAGGGGCAAACGGTTTATCTTCAGAGAGATGCTCGTTCTGAACCGCTTGCTGAGCCCCTGCGTGATGCCCGCCATCATAAAGCTCTGCACGTAGTTTAAGGTTGCGTTGCCGAGGTACAGGCAGGCGAGCGTCAAGCCGATTCTCGCAACCTTTTCCATATCTATACTCACGCCAAACACCGAAACCATTATCTCGTTGGTGAGGTTTTTAAGTATCCCCGGTGCAAGGATGTTGCAGGTGGTTGCGCCCATTGCCAGCACTATCGTTATGACGAGCCTTGCGTAATACGGCCTCATAAACGCCAGAAGCTTTACCATCGTGCCCTTGAAATCGCTTGCCACCGCAACGGGTGCTATGCCGCGTCCGTGCCCTCTTACAGGGGGGCGCGATACTATTTTAGATTGCCTTTCACTCATAGTCCAAGCTCCTCCCTTGATAGCTGCGACAGCGCTATCTGCCTATACGTCTCGCACGACTGCAAAAGCTCGCCGTGCGTGCCCTGACCGACTATCCTTCCCTTATCGAGAACGAGGATGTTATCGGCGTCCTTTATCGTGCCGATGCGCTGGGCAACGATTATTTTGGTCGCGTCGCCCGTAAGCCTTGAGAGGTTGCTCCTCACGGTTCTGTCCGTTTTGTAATCGAGTGCGGAAAAGCTGTCGTCAAACACGAAAATTTTCGGCTCAACCGCAACCGCACGGGCAATGGAAAGCCTTTGCCTCTGCCCGCCCGAAACGTTTTTACCGCCCTGCGATATATTCGAGCCGTAGCCTTCTTCCTTTTCCGAAATAAATCCGTCCGCACACGCAACGCGGGCTGCCTCAACGATCTTCTCTTCCGTTATCTCTCCGCCAAAGGCTATGTTCTCGGCAACCGTGCCGCTGAACAAAAGCCCCCTTTGCGGAACGAAGCCTATCATCGAGCGAAGCTGCTTCTGATCGGTATCGCGCACGTCCACACCGCATATTTTAACGCTGCCCTCCGTGCAATCGAACAGGCGGGGTATGAGGTTTACGAGCGTTGTCTTTCCGCTGCCCGTAGAGCCTATAACGGCAACCGTCTGCCCGGGCTTTGCCGTAAAGGTTATGTCCTCAAGCACGTTGCCCTCTGCCCCGGGATATTTAAAGCTAACCCCTTCAAATTCAATTAAAGCGCCTTTTTCGCACGTTATCGGCGTTTTTTGCTCCTTATCAACAACCGAGAGGGGCGTTTCAAGCACCTCTAAAATTCTGCTAATAGAAACGCTCGCACGCGGCGTAAAAACGATGAGCATGCTCAGCATCATAAATGCAGAAAGCACCTGCATCGCAAGGTTTGCAAAGGATACAAGCTGCGGATAGGTGAGCAGCTTGGTTTCGTTTATAAGGCTTGCACCGTACCAGTAAACGGTGAGAATTATACCGTTCATTACGAGCATTATGCAGGGTGAAACGAAAGCCAGCATGCGCGTTATAAAGATGTGCGTATCGGTAAGCTTATCGTTCACCTCGGAGAATTTGCCCTCCTGGAATTTCTCCGCGTTGTACGCTCTTACAACCCTCAACCCCGTGAGGTTCTCTCTCGTTACGCCGTTGAGCCTATCGTTCAGCCTTTGCACGCTCTTGAACCTCGGCGTTACGATGCCGAACACCACGCCGAAAACCGCAACCAGCGCGATCACCCACGCCGCCGTTGCCATGGTGAGTGCGCCGCTCGTGTTTTTTATTCTAAGTATCGCCCACACCGCCGTGACGGGTGCAGACACCGCAACCCTCAAAAACATTAGCGTTGCCATCTGAACCTGCTGCACGTCGTTGGTCGTTCTCGTTATCAAGCCCGCCGTGGAAAACTTATCCGTTTCCGCAGGCGAGAAGGACTGAACCTTTTTAAATAAATCGTGCCTCAACGAAAATGACAGCCTTGACGAAACGAGCGAGGCGATCATGCCCACAACGATAGTGCAAAGCATGCTGCCGAGCGCAAACAACAGCATTATTCCGCCTATTGCGAGAATTGAGCCCGTTGTTGAATTTACGTCCGTCATCTCCTCCATTACGTTTTGCGTGTAGGTTGCAAGCTCCACGTCAAAGTATACCTGCCCGAAAACGAACACAACCAAAACGCCGAGAAGCAACCAGTCGACCGTCTTCAGTTTTTTTAACAGCTTAAACATCGTTACCTCCAAAGCCTTGTTTTCTATCCTTAACACCCCTGAGCTCGCTCTCGTAAGCGTCGCTAACCTTTTCGAGCAGCCCCGTGTAGCTCACAAGGTCCTCGTCGCTGAGCCGAAGCAGCGCGCGCTTAAAAAAGCAAAGCACGCTTTGCAGGCTCTCGCACAAAAACTCTCTGCCGCCCTCGGTCAGCCTTACGCAGATGTTTCGCCTATCGAGCACGTCGATCTCCCTCATCACCTTGCCGTCCGCCTCCATGCCCTTAAGCACGCGCGAAACGTTGGGAGTGGTCACGTTGAGCAGCCTTGCAATCTCCGAAACAAACAGACTGCCGCCACCCTCCTCAAGCGCAGAAAGCACGCAAAACTCCATTGCACCCATGGCGCACACCTCGGGCAAAATCTTCATCCTTCGCACCTTAAGCTCCGCATCCAAAACGTTTTTCAAAACCTCTTCTCTTGCCATTACAAACCTCGTGTTAACAAATAGTTAACATAGTTAATTATTCCTTTTTTACATATTATCACGCTTGAGGCTGACTGTCAAGCGTTTTATGCGCGCGCGGCATATATTTTACTTCGCGCACATATTTTTTTTATTCTCTCCGCTTTTGATAAACAAAAAAAAGGGACACCAATTCAGCCGTTTCCCTTTTGTTTTTTTGTAAATATTACCGTTTTTTATGAGAAAAACGGGGTTTTTAGTCTGTGAGGTCGGCATACGTCGCGCCCGTATAGTCCATAAGCGACGCGGGTGAAATCTCCATTTGAAGCCCGCGCTTTCCTGCACTCACGCACACGGTATCAAACAAAACTGCCGTTTCGTTTATAAACGTTGCAAACGCCTTTTTCATACCCACGGGTGAGCATCCGCCGTGAACGTAGCCGGTTAGAGGGAAAAGCTCCTTCTGCTTTATCATCTGAACGGACTTCGCGCCCGCAGCCCTCGCCGCCTTTTTGAGGTTGAGCGTGGTGTTTACGGGGATGACGAAAACAAAATTCACGCCCTTATCCGAAACGGTAACCAGCGTTTTAAAAACCTCGTCACAGTCTTTTCCAACAAGCCTTGCAACCTCCTCACCGCGGTCCTCCTCGGCATCGTACTCGTGCAGGTCATATTTTATTCCCGCCGCATCCAAAAGGCGCAGAGCGTTGGTCTTTTCAGCCTTCATCCTCATTTCCTCCGCTCTCCGAATATACCTCTGCCGATGCGTATCATATTTGCGCCACAGCTTACTGCAATCCTGTAATCCTCGCTCATGCCCATTGACAGAAGCTCAAACTGCTCGCCAAGCTCCGGGCGCAGAGCGTCGAAAAGCTCCTTCATTTTTTTGCAGCACTCCCTCACTATTTGCTCATCAGCGTGAGGAAGAACGGTCATAAGTCCCCTAAAACGCACGTTTTTAAATTCCTTCAACTTCCCTGCCGCGTCAAAGATCTCTGTGACGGCAAAGCCGTGCTTATTTTCCTCGCCCGAAATATTCACCTCAATCAGCATATCCTGACAGATACCCAAAGCCTCCGCCCTTTTCGACACGGCTTCCGCTATCTGAAGGCAATCGCACGAGTGAATAAGGCTTGCAACGCCAACCACGTACTTGACCTTGTTTGCCTGAAGGTGGCCGATAAAGTGCTTTTGAACGGAAGATGAAACGAGCGGCATTTTATCGCGAAACTCCTGCGCCTTATTCTCGCCTACAATCTCAAGCCCAAGCGAGGCGGCAAGGTTTATCTCCTCTGCAGTGCGCGTTTTGGTTGCGCCCACGATATAAAGCCTTCTGCCCGTTTGCGCCTCCACCGCCCTCGCGTACTCAAAAAGCGCGTTTAAATTTGTCTTTAAAACCTCACGATCCATAAAAAACCGCCTAAATCACATATTATCCTGCATTTTTGTTGCCGTTAGCGAATAGATGGGAAGTCCCTTTGAGGCAAAATTATTCTCATACTCGGTAACGATATTGCCCTCGCTGTAATAGCTGTTATGAAGATCGAGCGTGACGCGGCTGAGCTTATACCCACAAGCGGAAAAGCTTTCTATCGAGTACTCAAACAGCGTTCTGTCGTCGGTTTTCTGAACGATCACACCGCCGTTTAAAAGAATTTGAGAATATATCCTTATGTACTTGGGGTGAGTTAGCCTCTTGCCCGCGTAGGTCTTTTGCGGATAGGGCGTGGAGAAGTTAAGATATATAGCCTGCGCGGCGGGCTTTGGGAAATAATAGAGCAGATTAAACGCATCGCAGTTTAAAAAGCGGACGTTTTTAACCTCCTCCTTCTCCGCCCTCTCGCAAGCGGTGATGATAACGTTGCTTATCTTTTCGATAGCCACGTAATTTATATTTGGGTTGCGCTTTGCGCTTTCAATAACAAACTGCCCCTTGCCACAGCCTATCTCCACCTCAACGGGATTATCGTTGCCGAACACCTCCGCCCAGTCAAAATGGTTGGTACGCTCATCGTCACTCTTATGGTAAAAGCCACTGCCCTCAACCAAAAGCAAGCTTCCGCCAACGCTCTCCAGCCTGCTTTCCAAGTGGCGTTTCTTTCTCATTCTCATACAAAAAACCTCGTTTATCGCGCATTATCGCGAGCTTTTAATTTAAAAACGCCTGCCGAGCGACAAATAGCCTTCGGCAGGCGGATCACACTTACATCAACCCTCCACCCGAGAAAAGGTTGTTAAAATCGTTACAGCAAACGTTATCGCAGTTGACGTTCTCATCCATCCAGCCGATAGCGAGATGCTCAGTTTCAAGCTCCTCAATGCGATTGATCTTGCCCTGACAGAATTTCTTAACCTTATCGCGCGTGTACTCAAGCCTCAGCTTCAAGCCGCCCAGGCGCAGCTGCTGCTTTTCAAAGCCAAACGGCTTGTTCTCGGTGTGCCACATCTCGGTGTAAACCTCGATGAACTCATCGAGAAGCTTAATCGCACTGTCGAGGCGCTTGATAACCGCCTTCATGCTGTCCGCCTCCTTTGATATGTAAGCCTCGTAAAGCTTTTTGCCAAGCGTGGATTTCTCGGCAACGAAATCGGCAAACGCCTTGTAGGTTGCGAAGAAATATCTCATATCCTTGCCGCACTTTGCCTTGCGGATGCTATCCGAAAGGTTGGTGTAGATGAACTTGGCATCAGGCTGAACGATGGAATCCGCAATGCCCTGAAGCACGTCGCTATAAAAATATACGAACGACTGGGTGCTGAGATCCTTATAAAATTTATTTTCGGGGCGGTTAAGCCTATCAACCGTCATAAACGAGTCGTAAGGAGTGCCGACCACGGATGCAAACTTGTTTTTATAATGACCGTCAAGCTTCTTGCCGTGTGCGAGAACTGCCGTGTAGTAAAGAGTGGGCAAAATGCTGAACTGACTTGCGTCAGCCGCGCCGTCACCCCAGCCCGTAGTCATATATCCCTCTACGCCGTGCTGCAAGCATTTTGCTATCTGATGCTCCGTAACCTCGTTGCCGTAGCCGTTGTTGGGAGCAAAGCCCTCCCACTTGTGCGCGCCGCCGGCAAAGGTGGTCTTTCTGCCGAGCGCCTTATTTTTGGTTATAAAGGCGTCAAGCTCGGCGTCCGTCTTCTTCCAGTAGGTCCACATAACGGGGTGAACGTTATCGGGCACGCGTCTTGCCTCGTAAGGCACAAGCGCGCGCGTTTCGGGCTGGGGCTCATGCCCCTCCGTAACGAGCATATCGCTCCACATCTCGCACTCCATACCGAGTTTTTCTGCGATTTCGGCCACTTTTGCGAGGTGGCGGTACATTATATCCTCACGGCTCTGCTTGCCGTACTTATCCAAAAGCTTGCCTCTGCCAAGGAGCATAGCCTCGTCCATACCGATATGAACGCGGTTAGATGAAAACATCTTTCCAACCGCAATCAGCATCTTTTCGATAAGCTCGTACGTTCCGTCCTCATCCACGTTCAAAATGTTATCAATTTCAAAAAGCCCGTTGTAGCAGGTGTACTTCTTTATCCTCTCAAGATGCGCGAGCGTTTGGATGCAGGGTATCAGCTCAATGCCCTTGCTCTTTGCATAAGAATCGATCTCCGCAATCTCCGCAGCCGTATATCTGCCGCGCATATAGCCAAAGTAAGGCTCGCCCGGTATCTCGTAGGTATCCTCCGTGTAAAGCTCCAAAAACGTATAGCCAAACTCTGCAAGGTAGTTTATAAGCTTTTGCACCGTTTCAACCTTTGGAACGGCACCCCTTGAGCAATCGACCATATATCCAAGCCTTTCAAATTTTAAATCTCTTTTGTCAAAAATCATTTTACACCTCTTGTTTTCATCCGTTTATAGCTTCAAAATAGTAGCTCAGCGACCTGCTCTCGCCTGCGCCGAGTGTTATCACAAAAAATTTCTTTTCAAAGCAACCGTCCGTGTGGCTCTCATCGGGCAAGCCGTGCCACGGCTCCACGCAGATAAACGGGCAGTCCTCGTGGGACATCCACATCACACATACGGGGAAATCGTCAAAGCTCACGCTAAAGCCCCTTCCGGTAACCCTGTTTTTAACGGTAAATCTCTTATGCTCGTCAAGCGAGGGGAAGATCATCCCGCGCCTGCGGAAAAGGCTGTACGACAGCGGAAGCCCCTCTGCCCTCACCTGCCCCATAACGAGGTCTCCCCTGAACAGCCCGTCCTCGTCGTTTGCGTAATAAAGCGCGTTTTCGGTGCCTTCTACAAAAAGATCGCAATCTCCGATCTCGCCGGGAATCATATATGCAGGGTGCGAGCCGATGCTAAACGGCATGGACTCCGTGCCCGTGTTGGTTACCGTGAAACGCACGCCGTAGCCGTTTTTCATAAGCACGTATTCGGTTTCCAACTTAAATGGGTAAGGATAACACTCAAGCGTCTGCGCGTTTTCGCAAAGCTCAAACCTCGCGTTTGATCTGCCGCTCTTTATAAGGGTATGCGTCTGCTTTCTCGCAAAGCCGTGTATCGTCTGCCCGGAAAACTCTCTGCCATCGTATAACGCGCGCTCGTTTTTTATCCTTCCGCAATACGGGAAAAGCGTGGGCGCGTGGCCGTTCCAAAACCTTGCCTCTCCCGACCAGATATATTCCTCCTCTCCTATCTTAAAGGAGATCATTTCGCCGTGCTCGTTAAGCTCTGCACGGCATTTTTCGTTTGAAATAATCATAATCCACCTTGTTTTTGTGCGTTTTATGGGGGGTTTTGCCAAATCCGCAAATCGCGGACAGGCAATTTTATTATATTAAGCATCCGTAATGTTTTCAAGAAAGAGGTTATCGAAATCAATCTTTTCAACAAAATCGCTCTTTAAAAACTTTACGTGATTGAATTTTGCAAAGTTAAACAGGTGCGTTTTAAGCACGATGGGCGTGGGAATATCGAGCGCGTAGGAAATATCGGTGAGATACTCGTGCATTCTCGACCAATCCATCCTCCCCTCGCTCTCAAAAACCGTTTGACGGACTATTCTGTTGTTCTTCATAACCTTTGCCCAAATTTTTATCATAAAGCCAAAAAGTGCCGCAAAACGCGGCTTATCAATAATATTTAGTATATAACGTCAGTAAAATTGCGAAGCACCGTAAACGCCACCAGCCCCAAAACGTAGCCGAAGGCAACCTGCCACCAAACGGGCAAAACCCTTTTGCAGGCAAACGCGTTCACAAAAATCGCCACGATATAATATGCAACGAGCGGCGAGGTGAGTGTGAAATACGCGTGGTAATAAAATGCCTTGCCAAACTGCAAGGTAAAAAAATAATACACCGCACGGGTGGCACCGCAAGAGGTGCATTTGATGTTGAGCTTACGGTAGGGGCATTCGGGGAAGCCTCCGTCCGTGGGATTTACTATCAAAACTACCGCAATCGCGGTAATCAGCGCGCCGACGGCAACCGCCGCCAGGGCGCGCACGAGTCCGTGTTTTTTCACTTTAGCTTATCTTAGAAGCCGCAGCCGCCACCAAAACCGGGAACGGGGGTGCCGGTACCGGGCTGAACCTCAGGCATAAACTCGCCAACGAGATCCATATACCACTCAAAAAACTCTAAAACCAAATCCGCTGCAGCTACGCCGATGATACCGAAAATAAGAGCAACAGCGCTGAGAGCGATGCCGATGATAGCCATAACGTTTTTGCCCTTAACAATCAGGTGTACGATACCGAGAGCAAGACCTGCTACGCCTAAAACGAGACCTACCCAGCCGGTGCAGCCGAACAGAATACCAACGATACCGAGAACAAACGACAATACAGCCATGACCTTGCCACCCTTCTTGGGAGCGGGCTGTTCTGCAGGAGCTTCTTCAGCAGCAGGCGCTTCTTCAGTAGCGGGAGCTTCTTCGGCAACTACTTCTTCCTCAACGACGGTTTCTTCAGCGACAACCTCTTCGTTTTCGGCAAGATTCTTGTTGTTAAAATCTTCCATTTCCTTTCTCCTTTGAGAATTTTATTAAAACAAACTCCGCGCCACTACTTCTTTATATATCCACGCGGCAAAACGGGGTTTTGCTTTCCTTGGTAAAAAAATTTATCCTTACGCCTTAACCTCGTCGCGATCGTCGCACTCCTCCTCACAAGCGGAGCAGTTGCCGTCACAATAGAATTCCTCGGGCTCAAGCGAAGCAGCCTCGTCGGCAGCGTCCTCTTCCTCCATAACGCGGCAGAACTCCTCGTAAACCTCGTCGAGAAGAGCCTCGTCCTCTATGGGGAGAAGAACCTCGTTGCCCTCGTCACCTGTGATGCGGAAGATAATAACGTCATCCTCCTCGGTGCCCTCGATCTCCTCTGCGGGCTGGAAGAATACGTAGCACTCGTTCTTATAGTCAATAGTGCCGATGTGGTAGAACTTGAGCGTTCTGCCGGTATCGTCAACTAATTCAACTACGTCGGTAAGCTCTTCCTGAACGTTTTCCTTTAACACTTTATCAGACATAATAAACTCCTTAAAATCGGGCGTGTATTTACCTGTTTTTTCTATTCAGGTAGCCCTCTAATATATATGAGGCGGCAATCTTATCAATCACCTGCTTGCGCTTTTCCCTGCGCATATCGGCCTCGATCAGCACTCGCCGCGCCTCCATCGTGGTAAACCTCTCGTCCTCCAAAACGATAGGTATATCGGTTTTTTCCTTAAGCTTTTCAACAAAGCTCGCAGTCTTCACCGTTTGCACGCTCTCGCTTCCGTCAAAGTTCACGGGCATACCGCACACGATAAGCCCTGCCCCCCTCTGCTTTGCAAAGCGGGCGAGGTACTCCACGTCCTCCGCGGTGTTCTTGCGAAAGTACGTTTCCACGGGAAGCGCCATCATTTCAAGCGGATCGGTGGCGGCTATGCCTATGCGTTTATCACCTATATCGAAAGCTACGATAACCAAAGAAAAACTCCTACGCGTAATTTTTACGCCGTAATATATATTTATAATAACACTTTTTTTAGAAAAACACAATACAATAAAAAGAAAAATCCGCACTTTTTTGCGGATTTTTCATATTTTCTCGCCCTATGGGCGTACGAAAGGTTATTCTTCTGTTTCTTGTTCGTTATCTCTTTTCTCCTCGGCAATCTTCTCAACGGTGTTTTTCATCTGCCTTTGTCCCGCGCAGACGAGCTTTCTCACCTTGCATGAGTTTACTGCGAGAAGTGCGCCGGCAATCATACCGATAGCCACGCCAATACACAAGCTCTTTTCCATATTACCTCCGTAAGCGGTTGACCGCTAACAGTAT
>JAFVXM010000123.1 GCA_017501205.1 Clostridia bacterium | reverse complement strand
CTCGCCCTCTCATACCCCTTGCTTTTAGTGCAGCTCGCAGTAAAAAGCGTTGCCGCAACAAGCGCAAAGCACAAAATACCTTTCAATCCTTTCATAGCGTCCTCCTTTGCTTTCATTAAAGCCTTACATACTATAGACGGATGAAAACGTTAAATTGTTACAGCAAAACACAAAAAACATTATAAATTGTAAAATTCTTTTTCATTTTACAAATCTCCGGCTATAGCCTAGCCCTCATTTTGCCGTGTTTTTGCGCGTTTTAGGCCACTAATTAAAAATTGCCCGCTGAAAAGCCAGCGGGCAATTTGCAAATTTATTTTAATTAGTTAAGGCGGTTCTTAAGCTCTTCAAGCTTTTCGTTAAGCTCTTTGGGAAGTCTGTCGCCAAACTGAGCGTAGAACTCTTCAATGCCCTTAACCTCTTCCTTCCAGTTTTCGGGATCAACGGTGAGAAGCTCTTTAATAGTATCAACGGTGATATCGAGCTCTTCGATATTGATATCCTCTGCCTTGGGTACGAAGCCGATAGCAGTTTCTTCAGCCTCAACCTTGCCCTCGCAACGGTCGAGAATCCAATCGAGCACACGGAGGTTATCGCCAAATCCGGGCCAGATGAAGTGACCTTCGTCATCGGTTCTGAACCAGTTAACGTTGAAGATCTGGGGCTTGTTGGTAACCTTCTTACCCATTTCGATCCAGTGTGCAAAGTAGTCTGCCATATTATAACCAACGAAGGGACGCATAGCCATAGGATCGCGGCGAACAACGCCAACTGCACCGGTAGCTGCAGCCGTGGTTTCGGAAGCCATGATAGAGCCTACGAACACACCGCTATTCCAATCACGTGCCTGGTATACCAACGGAGCGGTCTTTGCGCGACGGCCGCCAAATACGATTGCAGACAGAGGAACGCCGTCAGCAGCCTCAAACTCGGAGGAAATGCAGGGGCAGTTGATAGCGGGTGCCGTGAAACGGCTGTTGGGGTGTGCGCCCTTTTCGCCGCATTCAGCAGTCCAACGGTTGCCCTTCCAGTCAAGTGCGTCAACGGGAGGATTCTTATCCATGCTCTCCCACCAAACAGTGTTGTTTTCAAGGTTATGAACAACGTGGGTGAAGATTGCGTTCTTCTGGGTGGAGAGGAGTGCGTTGGGGTTGGATTTCATGTTTGTTCCGGGTGCTACGCCGAAGAAGCCGTTTTCGGGGTTGATAGCCCAAAGTCTTCCGTCTGCACCAACTCTTATCCAAGCGATGTCATCACCTACGCACCATACCTTGTAGCCCTTTCTTCTGTAAAGTTCGGGGGGTATAAGCATTGCGAGGTTGGTCTTTCCGCAAGCAGAGGGGAACGCAGCGGCGATATACTTAACCTCGCCCTGAGGATTCTCAACGCCGAGGATAAGCATATGCTCAGCCATCCAGCCCTCGTTCTTGCCCTGATAGGAAGCTATGCGGAGTGCAAAGCACTTCTTGCCGAGAAGAACGTTTCCGCCGTAACCGGAGTTAACGGACCAAATAGTATTATCTTCGGGGAAGTGAAGAATATATCTCTTTTCTGCATCAAGCTCTGCCTTAGCGTGAAGGCCGCGAACGAAATCGTTGCTGTCACCAAGCGTTTCAAGAACCTTGGTGCCGATACGAGTCATGATGTTCATGGATACTACAACGTAGATAGAATCGGTGATTTCAATACCGATCTTGCTGAACTTGCTGCCTACTGCGCCCATAGAATAAGGAATAACGTACATGGTCTTGCCTTTCATGGAGCCTTCGAAGATAGCGCCTACCTTCTCGTATGCTTCCTTGGGATCCATCCAGTTGTTGATGGGGCCGGCATCTTCCTTATTTTTGCAGCAGATAAAGGTTCTACCCTCTACACGTGCAACGTCGTTTACAGCAGAACGGTGCAAATAGCAACCGGGCAAAAGGTCCTGATTGAGCTTAATAAGCTCGCCCGTTGCCATAGCCTCTTTTCTAAGCTCTTCGAGCTGTGCCTCTTCGCCCGTGATCCAAACCACGTTTCTGGGCTGGCAAAGTGCCACACTCTCGTTAACAAACTTCAATACCTGTTGATTGTTAGTCATTTTGTTACCTCCGATTTGATGCAATTTTATGTTTTTCTTTTTTTATCGCAAATTAATATTTTTGGGTTTTGCGCCGTTTTCTGTGCTCCAAAAAAGCACACCGGTCAAACCATCCTCACAAAACCCCAATCTCTGCTATATACTATTTTAACACATAAAGCGCAACCTGTAAACCCTTTTTTTAAAAAAATTAAAAAAGATTTTTTTCTTTCAAAATATATCTTCTGCGCTCTCCGCTTTTTTAACCGAGCACGGCTTTAACCGCCGCACGGTGCGCGTTGGGCGTTTTTAAACAAAAAGCCCCGTTTTTCTCACGAAAACAGGGCTTTTGATTATATAACAGTTTAGTCGATAAGCTGCTTGATCTCCTCATCAACGCTATCGTCGGGCTCCTCGTCCTTGCGGTTCTTTTTGAATCTTAATTCGCTAAGGTCAAACGTTTTGTACGTCCACTCGCCCTTATTGTCTATCTTAACGCATACGGTAAGCTTGAGCATGTTGTTAGAAACGACTATCGCCTTTCCTTCAGGCGTGGTTACCTCACTGCCGACCTTTGGCATTTTCTTGTACGTTTCACTATAATATTCGTTCTCATAATCCAAGCAACACATAAGCCTTCCGCAAAGGCCGCTTATCTTGCTGGGGTTAAGTGAAAGCCCCTGCGTTTTCGCCATTTTGATAGAAACCTTTTTCATATCCGGCATACAGCTTGCACAGCAACACTCTCTTCCGCACGGACCAAAGCCGCCGAGCATACGCGTTTCATCCCTGATGCCTATCTGGCGAAGCTCAATGCGGATTCTGAACGCCGATGCAAGATCCTTAACCAGCTCGCGGAAGTCAATTCTGCCGGCTGCGGCAAAATAGAACACCACCTTGCTGCCATCAAACGTAAACTCGCAGTCCACAAGCTTCATATCAAGCTTTCTCGCGGCTATCTTCTCCTCTGCAAGCTTGAGCGCGGCGGGGATCTTCTCCTCGTTTCTCGCAACCCTTTCCTCATCCTTTTTCGAGGCTCTGCGAAGTATGGGCTTTAAAGGCTGAACGATCTCACTCTCGTCAACCTCTTTGGGCTCAACAACAACCTTGCCGTATTCCACACCTCTTGCCGTTTCCACAACCACGCCGGTGCCTTCCTTATAAAACTCGTTCGCGGGATCAAAGTAATATACCTTGGACGCGTGATTGAATTTTATTCCTACAATTTTTGCCATCTATAATTCTCCTCTAACAGCGCGAACAGTAGCCTGTCCGCAAGCATAGTCTGATTTCCGTTATTTTCCGCAGATGCGGCTATCTCGCCGAGTAGCGATGAAATTGTAAGCAACGCACCCTCGTTGTATCTCTCTGCAATCGTTTCAAGATCAAACGCTCTCTCTTTATTGATAACGCCGTCCTCAACGCCCTCCTTGATAAAAACAAGATCTCTCACAACAAGGCGCATCGCCGATATAAACGCAAGGAATTCATCCCTGCTTTTTTTTACTAATTTGCCCGAATAACGTGCGATATCGGGGCTTTTTTTCATTTCGCTAAAAATTCTTATGCACTCGTCAAGCGCCCTTGATGCAGCGTCGTCTGCATAAAGAGCCTCTACGTTACCGGGCTTTCCGTCACACAGATCGCAAACGGTTTTCAGCTTTTCCTTATCCGCAAATCGCCCCTCAAGCTCATCATATATTACAGATGAGGGGAAGAGCGGTATCTCCAATCTCTTAACCCTACTCTTTACCGTAGACAACAGGCTGTAGTCGCCCGTGCTTCCGAGTATGATACAAACGTTTGCAGGAGGCTCCTCAAGCGTTTTTAAAAGCTTGTTCTGGGCAGTCACGTTCATCTTGTCTGCCCCCACAATACAAAACAGCCTCTTTTCCGATTCAAGCGGCTTAACGTAACACTTTTCCGAAACTATCCTATCAATCATCTCGGCGGAGATCTTTTCTCCATCCTCGGGATAAAAGTCACAATCGGTAAACGCTTCCTTATCTATTAGCCTGCACGGCCTGCATTCTCCACATAAACCGCCTTTTTCGCACATTATCAGCTTGGCAAGAGCCCTTACGTACAGCCTGAGCCATGCCTCATCCTGACAGATAAGAAGATATGAGTGGCTGAGTGCCCCCTCCTCCCTATCTCTTATGACGGCGCGATAAGCTGCCGTTTTTGCAAAAAATCTTTCGGCTTTGTTCATTATTTTATAATTCCGCGCTCGCGCAAGGCCGCAATAATATTTGCATGCGTTTGCGCCTTTTCTCCACTGCAGTCAATTTTTATTATTCTTTCGGGATACCTCTCGCAAAGCTTCAGGTAGCCGCCGTAAACCCTCTCGTGGAACTCTAATCCCTCAAGCTCGATTCTATCCTTCTTATCCGCTCCGCCCTTGCGCTTAAACGCATCCTTTGGCGATATGTTCAAAAACAGCGTAGCATCCGGCATACAGTTCTCTATTGCGAAAAAGTTTGCCCTCTCAACTATTGAAAATTCAAGACCTCTCGCGTACACCTGATAGGCAAAGGATGAGTCTATAAACCTATCGCAAATAACGAGCTTCCCTTCGTTTAACGCGGGAATTACCTTGTTTTTTAAATGCTCTGCTCGCGCGGCAGCATATAATAACGCTTCGCACTCGTCAGCCATGCCCTTGTTATCCGCATCTAAAATTACGGCGCGGATCTTCTCTGCAACAGGTGTTCCGCCCGGCTCTCTCGTAGATACGAACTCAACACCGTGTTCTGTTAAATATTCTGTAAGAAGCCTAAGCTGCGCGGATTTTCCTGCGCCCTCGCATCCCTCTATGGTTATAAATTTACCTTTCATTTTTTCCCTTAACGACCTTTAATTTGCCGTTTTTTATTCCGTAAACGTTTTCGTTTTCTTCAATTATTTGCACGGCCTCTTCCGTTATTTCCTCGCCGGATACAACTATCGGATAACAGGGCGGAAAAATGCCGAAGCTCTCTGCTGCGATCCTTCCCACAGCTTGCCATGCACTCACCCACTCACACGGGGCGCTTTCAGCCTCGGCATAGCCTATTATTCTTTTGGGAAGAACCCTGCAAATGCACTGTTTTTGTGCGATATAGGCGGTTTTCCCCGCCTTTTCACGATACTCCGTCATTGCGCGCGCAAGCCTTTCAAGATGCTCGATCTCAGTATGTGCAGAAAGCATAAGCACCAAATATCTTCCATCGAAAAACTCGCAAAATATCCCGCGCTCCTCTAAAAAAGCATTGAGCGCAGCACAGTTAACGTGGGATTTTTCGCAATCCACAAGAAGCTTTGCCCTATCACGGGGAATAACTATCTCATACCCTTGCTCGGTAAGCGTGGCCTTTATCTCCTCCGCGCCCTTAAAAGCGGCGGCAAATCTTTCCGCGCCCTCGCTTTCTGCAAAGTAAACACCGTATTCAATAGACGCCATAATGGGATATGACGGACTGGTTGTTCTGAATAACGAAAGTCCCTCGGCAACGTCTCCTTCAAGGCTTGGATCGGAAACGTTCAGAAGCGACGCCTGGGTAAGGCACGGCATAGTTTTATGCAAGCCATCCACCCACACGTCCGCAAATGCGCCCGCGTAATCCTCGGGCTGAACGAACCTTAAATGCCCGCCGTGCGCGCCGTCAACAGCCAGTATCTTTCCGTATTTTTTTGTTAAATCTCTTGCAAGACGAAGATCGGGGATCTGACCGAAGTAATCGGGAGATACTATCAGCAGTCCGCAAACGTCGCCGTCATTCAAATATTTCTCCGCGCTTTCCACCCTTTGATGAAGCACTCCATCTTCCTGCACACACTCCAGAAACAGCGGATCAAGCCCAAAAAGCTTTAGCGCATTATACACGCTTTTGTGCGAATTACGGGGGATAATCACCTTTTTGCCCCTTTTGGACAGAGCGTACATCATGGCGAGCACGGATATTGAGGAGCCATCCGTAACGAAGTGTGAGCGGTGAGCGCCGAGTATCTCCGCAACCGCCGTTTCCGCCTCTGCAACCACGCCCTCGCCGGATGTCAGACAGCCCGAAAACGACAGCTCGGTTATATCGTACTGCGCTTCGGAAAAGATGGTCGCAAACTCCTTACTGCCCTTGTGCCCGGGCATATGAAAGCGGACAGGATTATCGTCCGCATATTTTTTTAGCGCCGTCAGTATAAGCGGCTTTCTCATCTCCT
>JAFVXM010000002.1 GCA_017501205.1 Clostridia bacterium | reverse complement strand
AGATCGCCGCAAAAATGCACGATAAGTTCCGCCAGATAAACAGGTTTATCGAAACGGTGGACGACGTTATGAGTGAGGATAGCGGAGAGATAACGGTTTTGGATTTCGGTTGCGGAAAGAGCTATCTTACCTTTCTGCTCTATCACTACCTGACTGTTAAAAAGGGGCTTAAAACACGCGTTATCGGCTATGATTTAAAGGAAGACGTGGTTGAAAACTGCAACAAAATCGCCAAAAGGTATGGCTATTCGTCGCTTGAATTTGTCCATGCGGACGTCAAGAAGGACAAGCTTTACGACAGGCAGATAGACATGGTCGTTTCCCTTCACGCCTGTGATACGGCAACGGACTTTGCACTCGACTACGCAATCAAACGGAGTGCAAAATACATCTTTTCCGTTCCTTGCTGTCAGCATGAGATAAACGCTCAGATACGGCGTGGCGGGGATTACGATATATTCTTAACCCACGGGCTTTTAAAGGAACGCTTCTCGGCGCTTCTGACCGATGCAATTCGAGCAGAAGTCCTCGAAAACGCAGGTTATCGCGTAGATTGCATGGAATTTGTGGGGTTTGATGCAAGCCCCAAAAACCTTATGCTTCGCGCTGTAAAAACGGGCGCGGCGGCAGAGGACAACACAAAACAAAAAGCATTACTTAATAAATACGGCGTTAAGCAGACCCTCGTTCAGCTGAGAGAGGGCACAGCTCTAACCGCAAAACAGGAGGAAAAAAATGGCTAAAAAGACTTACAGCGCAGACGATATAACCGTTCTTGAGGGACTGGAGGCGGTCAGAGTCCGTCCCGGTATGTATATCGGTTCAACGGGAGAAAAGGGCCTGCACCATATCTTGTGGGAGATAGTGGATAACGCCATAGACGAAGCGGCAAACGGCCACGCAGACAGCGTGGAGGTAATACTTCATAAGGACGGAAGCGCATCCGTTGAGGATAACGGGCGCGGTATCCCCGTCGATATTCATAAGGATAAAAAGGTATCGGCGGTTGAGCTTGTATTCACCCAGCTTCACGCGGGCGGCAAGTTCGGCAACGATAACTACAACTACTCCGGCGGTCTTCACGGCGTTGGCGCATCGGTAACTAACGCCCTCTCCGAATGGCTCAAGGTAGAGGTTTACAAGGGCAACGTTTACCGCATGGAGTTCAGCAGTCACGAGGATCCCAAAACGGGCAAGATTCTTTCGGGTATACCCAAGGCACCCCTTTTCGATACGGGCATGAGAACGCGCAAAAAGGGCACCTTTGTTCAGTTTAAGCCCGATCCCAGAGTGTTTGATACCGTAAACTTTAAGTTTGAAATCGTTTCAAAAAGGCTCAGGGAAATAGCCTTCCTCAACAAGGGTGTGAAGATCACCCTCATCGATAAAAGAGAGGATACGCCCATCGTCAAGGAATTCAAGTACGACGGCGGTATCAAGGATTTCGTTAAGTACATGAACGAGGGCAAAAACACCCTTTACGGCGAACCCCTTTACGTGGCTGCGGAAAAGGAAGGCATAGTTATCGAGTTTGCAATCCAGAACACCGATTCTTACACCGAAAGCATTTATTCCTTCGTAAACAACATCCCCACTCCCGAGGGCGGCATGCACGACGTAGGCTTTAAATCAGGCCTTACCAAGGTGCTTAACGAGTTTGCACGCGCAAACAATTATATCAAGGAAAAGGAACCCAACCTCATGGGCGAGGACTTCCGTGAGGGCATGACTGCAATACTTTCTATCAAGATGAAGAACGTGCAGTTTGAGGGGCAAACCAAAACCAAGCTCGGCAATCCCGAGGTGCGCCCTGCCGTTGAAAGCGTTACGATAGAGGAGATAGGAATTCTCTCCAAAAACAAGAAAAATGCCGACGTATTCGATGCAATTTTGAAGAAGGCGCTTGGCGCAGCAAAGGTAAGAAACGCCGCAAAACACGCAAAAGAGGTGGCAAGGGGCAAAAAAGAGGCAGAGGCAACCAAGCTTATCGGCAAGCTTGCAAACTGCTCTTCAAGAAAGGCGGAGCTCAACGAGATATTCATCGTTGAGGGCGACTCTGCAGGCGGCAGCGCAAAGCAAGGCCGCGACCGTCAGCACCAGGCAATTCTTCCCTTGAGGGGCAAGCCGCTAAACGCCGAAAAGAAGCGTATAGACGAGGTTTTGAAGAACGAGGAAATAAGAACTATCATCTCCGCACTCGGCACCGGTATAGGCAGCGACTTCACTCTCAAAAACCTCAATTACCACAAGGTAATAATCCTCTCCGATGCCGATCAGGACGGCGCTCACATCAGGGCAATCCTGCTCACCTTCTTCTTCAGATACATGCGTGAGCTTGTTCAGATGGGGCACGTTTATATCGGTATGCCCCCGCTCTATAAGGTATACAAAAAGGACGTTGAGGAGTATGCTTACGACGACAACGAGCTTCACTCCAAAATAGAGAAGGTTGGCAGAGGCTATCAGATTCAGAGATATAAAGGTCTTGGCGAAATGAACCCCGAGCAGCTTTGGGAAACCACCATGAATCCGAGAAGCCGTGTTCTCATGCAGGTAACGCTTGAGGATGCAGCGGAGGCGGAAAGGCTTATAACCACGCTGATGGGCGACGCCATTGACGCGAGAAAGGCATACATTTCGGAAAACGCAGACTTCAATAAGGAAGACTCGTTTATGAAGGAAGTTAAGCTATAAGAGGTGAGTAACGTGGCAAAAAAAGTAAAAGAGGCGGAAATAGTTTATAACGATAAAATAATAACCAGCACGTTGGAGGAGGTCCTCCACAACTCGATGATACCCTACGCAGAGCACGTTATTCTCGACCGTGCCCTCCCGAGGGTGGAGGACGGACTTAAGCCCGTTCAGAGAAGAATTCTCTATTCGATGTACGAGCAGGGCTTCACCCCCGATAAGGGATACAAGAAGAGCGCAAAGGTAGTCGGCGACTGTCTTGCAAAGTATCATCCCCACGGCGACAGCTCCGTTTACGACGCAATGGTGCGTATGGCGCAGCCCTTCAATATGGGCATGATGCTCGTAGACGGTCACGGTAACTTCGGCTCGATAGACGGCGATTGTGCCGCTGCAATGCGTTACACCGAGGTAAGGCTTCAGCCGCTCGCGCTAGAAATGCTTGCCGATCTCGATAAGGAAACGGTAAAGTTTGGCCTTAACTTTGACGACTCGTTAAAGGAGCCCGAAACCTTGCCCAGCCGCTATCCCAACCTGCTTGTAAACGGCGCTTACGGCATAGCGGTAGGTCTTGCAACCAACATCCCCACGCACAACCTCACCGAGGTTATCGATGGCGTAATTCAGTATATCAACAATCCCAAGATCACCCTTCCCGAGATGATGAAGTACATCAAGGGACCTGATTTCCCCACGGGCGGCTACATCATCGCAGGGCAGGATCTCGTCACCGCTTACGAAACGGGCAGGGGCAAGGTCGTCATGCGTGCAAGGGTAAATATCGAGGGCGACGGAGATAAAAAGAACATAGTAATAACCGAGATCCCATATCAGGTAAACAAGGCGGCTCTCCTCAAAAAGATCGCAGAGCTCAAGGATGAGAAGAAGGACGAAATTTTCAACGGAATCGCTGATATAGTGGACGAATCGGATAGAAAGGGTATGCGTGCCGTAATCAAAATTAAAAAGGATTACGATCCGCAGGCCATCCTCACGCTGCTTTATAAGTACACCCAGCTGCAGTGCGCGTTCAATATCAACATGGTTGCAATCGCAAACGGCAAGCCGCAGCAGCTCGGCCTTCTCGATATCATAAGGCATTACGTAGAATATCAAAGAGAAGTAATTCTCCGCCGCACCAAGTACGATTACAACAAGGCGAAGGAGAGGGCACACATATTAGAGGGCCTCATCGTTGCGATCAGAAATATCGACGAGGTAATTCAGATAATCAAAACTGCTGCAAACACCACCGAGGCAAAGCAGACCTTGCGCGCGAGGTTTGAGCTTTCCGAGGCGCAAGCACAGGCTATCCTCGATTTAAGGCTTGCAAGGCTCACCAAGCTTGAGGTTTACAAGCTTGAAGAGGAGCTCAAGCAGCTTCGCGAGCTTATAAAGAGGCTTTCAGAGATCATCGAGAGCAAGAAGCTCCAGATGAACGTTGTAAAGGAAGAGATCACCGCAATCAAGCGCAAGTACAAAACGGTGAGAAGGAGCGAGATCATCGGCGCTTCCGATGACGTAGAGGTTCCCTCGTCTGAAATCGTCCGCCCGATAGAGCACTTCGTATTCGCTTACACGGCGGCGGGTAAGTTCAAGAAGATACCCAAAAAGAACTATGAGATGACGGATAAGAAGATAACCTCCTCAACCGTTCCTAACGATATTATCACCGTCAGCCTGCCCGTAAGCACGGAAGAAACGGTTATGGCGTTTACAAATCTTGGCAACTGCTATAAGATAGATACGGAGATCGCACCCGCTTGCAAGTACCGCGATAAGGGCTTTGCCTTTGCCGAGGTCGCAGAGGGCGCGTCCAAGGAAGAGCGTCCCGTTTGCTTCTTTGCTTATAAGGATGCGCTCCCCGAGGGCAACCTTCTCTTCTACACCAAGCAGGGTATGGTCAAGAAAACCGCTTGGTCGGAATACGCATTGCAGAAGAAATCCTTCCAGGCTGCAAAGCTCAAGGAAGGCGACGAGATTATCAGCATAGAGCCGGATAGAGAGAACAGCACCGTGATCTTTGTAACTCACGGCGGTCTGTGCCTCAACGCCCTCAAGGACGAGATACCCGATCAGGGCAGAATCTCCGGCGGCGTGAAGGGCATTAACCTCAACGATGGCGACTGGGTTGAATACGCCGGTCAGGTAGACGAGGAGGCAGAGGGCGAGATCGTAATCGTAACCTCTCTCGGTACCTTCAAGCGCGTTATCATAAGCGGCGCGTTAGAGCCTATGGCAAGGGCAAGAAAGGGCGTTAAGGTAGTGGATGTAGGTGATGGCGCGGAGTGCGTGGTATTTGCAAGCTTCGTTGCAGAGCCCTACGATCTGGCAGTTCAGGAAAGGCTTGGTGATATGTATTCGGTCAACACCGAGAGCATAGAGATAGATAGCCGCACCTCAAGGGGCAAGGTATTAAAGCAGAGAAAGAAGACTCAGCCTGCCGCTTGCTGGAAACTGAATAAATAGTTGAAAACAGCTAATAATGTGCGATAAAGGAGGTTTTTATGAAAAAACTGTTGTTAATGATTGTGTGTGTAATGCTCGCAATAGCGCCACTTGCCGGCTGTGAGTACGAATACGATCCCGGCGTTGAAGCAAATCTGGAGCTCGTGTATACGCTCGTCGGCGAGGGCGAGGAAGCCTACTACGTCGTGGGCAAGGTAAAGACGCTTGAGGAGGCAGAGCTCAACAGCGTTAGCGTGAACGCCTTGACCTACGAGGAAAAGGCTGCAAAGCTCGGTGTTTACGGCGGAACACTTGAAAAGGTTGAGGTCCCCGCAGAGCACGAGGGCAAGCCCGTCAAGGGCGTAGGCGCGTACGCCTTCTATCTGTGCGATGCAAAGGAGATCGTTCTTCCCGAAACGGTTGAGTTTATCGGAGAGGAAGCGTTCAGAAATTGCACGTCACTCGTCAAGGTCACGGTGGGCAGTGCGGAAAAGGGCTCGGCATTAAAGGAGCTTGGCAGAGCAACCTTCAGGGGCTGCAGCGAGCTTAAAACGGTTTACCTTTACGGCGACAACCCGCCCGCAGTAAAAACGTTTGATTCGCAGAATAACTCAAACCCCTTCACGGCAACGAATTACCCCGCGGTTATCGTTAAGAACGAGAGCTACGAGGTTTACAGATCCAACTCCGCTTGGAGCGTTTACAGCGATTATCTGGCATCCGAGTCAGGCGTTTACGTAAACGGACAGATAGTGGAAAACGGCAGACTCGTCAAGTACGCCGGCACGGAGAGTGTGGTAGACGTTCTCGAGGCAGTAACCGTCATCGGTCAGTATGCGTTTAAAAACACCCCCGTAACGCAGGTAAACTTCCCTGCAGGGCTCAAGGAGATAGGCCGTCAGTCCTTCTATGGCTGCAAGAAGCTCGTAACCTTCACCTTCCAGGAAAATTCCCAGCTTTACGTTATCGGCAACAGCGCGTTTGAGGCTTGCACCTCGCTCAACACTGCGGTAATTCCCTCGCTCGTTCGAATTGTGAACGACAGGGCGTTCGCAGGCTGCACGGGGCTGGATACCCTCTTTATAGAGAGCCTCGTAATAGAGTTCTTCTATACCGACGTGTTCGAGGGCTGTGACGTTCTTGAAAACGTTTACTTTGTTGGCAGCGAGGAGCAATTTGCAGATTTTGAGATCCGTCAGGGCAACGAAAAGCTGCTTGAAGCTAACTTCATCTGGAACTATCAAGAGGAGCAAAATCAGGACTCCGCAGAGTAAAACTTGATAGAGATAAAAATAATAAAACCCCCGTTTTTCGCGTGAAAACGGGGGTTTTTGTTATGGAGTTAGTATCTTGCAGCCGGAGGATAATATTTTTTCTTTAAGCGGATCGGGGGGCAACTTATCGGTAATTAAATAATCTATATCCGAAAAGTCAACGGATCTTGCCATAAAGGTTTTGCCGAACTTGCTGCCGTCCGCCATCAGCACCTTTACCGCGGCGTTTTTAAGCATCGTTTGCTTTACCTTCGCTTGCTCAAGGCTCGCTTCCGTTGCGCCGTTTTCGGCATCCAGCCCGTTGCAGGAAATAAAGGCAACGTCCGTGTGCAGCTTGGAACAGTATTCTAAAGTATCCGCGCCGAGGATGGAGTTGGATTGACTCTGCACCACTCCGCAGGTAACGTACACCCTCGCGGTTGTTGTTTCGGATAGACTTAGCGCGTTTCTCAGCCCGTTGGTCACTATGGAAAGAAAGCTGAACCTCGCAAGCAGGGGGATTATCTTGCCCGCCGTGCTGGATGAGTCTATATACAGAGAGGAGTTATTTTTAACAAACTTTACCGCAAGCGCGGCAATCTCCTTTTTCTCAACAACGTTTTCCTGTTCTCTAACGTGTATGCTCGTTTCGTCAGATGAGCTTCCCGTGAGTATTGCGCCGCCGTGCGTTCTCCTCACAAGCCCGGCCTTTTCCATGGCGGAAAGATCCCTTCTCACGGTTGCGGGGCTTACGAAAAGCTCCCTCGCTATAAGGTTTACCGAAGCGGATTTTCGCTCCTTTATTATCTGCAGTATCTCGTCCTGCCGTTCTAAAGCGTACATAAGCACCTCGTTTTGATTGTTTCTGCTCGTTTGTGCTTATATTCTATCATAAAAAATTCTTTTTTGCAAGTTATTTTTCAGCTATATACAAAATTAAGGTCGTGTGTTATAATAGAATAAGTAAAAAATTATAAGGATGATTCTGCAAATGAACTTAAATGAACAAGCTGCACAGCGCAAGGCACTCGTTGCCCGTCTTAACGCTGCAAAGAGGGAGGACAGGTTCTCCGCACTCAAGGAGCTTATCGCCTTTGAAAATGCAAACGGCCTTGATCCCGTAAAGCGTGAAAACGATTCGAACAATCATATTCACACCATTTATTCGTTCTCACCCTATTCGCCCACGGCGGCTGCGTATATGGCTTATACTGCCGGCCTTACGTCGTGCGGAATTATGGATCACGATAGCCTTTCCGGAGCGGAAGAGTTTACCCAAGCGTGCAAGTTCCTCGGCATGGGCTACACCTGTGGTGTAGAGGTTCGCGCAAAGTTCAATCGCCGTCACTGGGGCAAGATAAACCACCCCGATCAGGAGGACTGCGTTTATATGGCAGCCCACGGCGTTCCCGCGCAGAACGTTGCTGCGTTTAACGCTTATCTTGAAAAATACCGTGCCCGCAGGGTAGAGAGAGATAGAAAGATGACCGAGCTCATCAACGGCAAGTTTGGCAAGTTCGGCTTCAATATAGACTTTGAGAAGGACGTTTACGATGCTTCGCAGGCGGCAGAGGGCGGCTCCATAACCGAGCGTCACCTCATGAACGCCCTCGCAAAGAAGCTTGAGGAGAGGTTTGGAAGAACCGAGGCTCTCATCGAGTTTTTAACTCGCGATCTCGAGCTTGGCGTGGGCGAAAAGCAGAGGGCTTTCCTCACCGATAGCGAAAACCCGCATTTTAATTACGATCTTCTCGGCGTTTTGAAGGCAGATACCAAGTTCTTCTATATAGATGCGGAGGACGAGATGCCCGACGTCGTTGAATTTGTAAACACCGCCGTATCCTTCGGCGCGATCCCCGCTTACGCTTATCTTGGCGACGTTGGGGACAGCGTTACCGGTGACAAGCGCGCGCAGAAGTTTGAGGACGATTTCTTGGATGAGCTTATCGACGAGGTTCGCTCGGTAGGCATCCGCGCGGTAGCGTATATGCCCACGCGCAACACCGAGGCACAGCTCGATAGGCTTCGCGCTCTGTGTGCGGCAAAGGGCCTTTTCGAGATCAGCGGTGAGGACATCAACTCGCCCCGCCAGAAATTTGAGTGCAAGGCTCTCGCAAACCCGAGGTACGCAAATCTTATTGACAGCACTTGGGCGCTCATCGGCCACGAGCGCGCATGTGAGAAGGGTGTGGAAAACGGAATGTTCGCAGCAAAGGCAGAGGGCGAATACCCCGATCTTCAGGATAGAATTCAGGCGTTTGCCAAAATCGGCAGGGCGTCTGTAGAAAAATAATAAAAAACAATTTCATTTTTTAAGGAGATTTTTAATATGAGTACGATTGATCTTAAAGGTAAAGTAGCGCTCGTTACGGGTGCAAGTCAGGGACTTGGCGAGGCTCTCGCTCTTCGTTTGGATAAAGAGGGCTGCAAGGTTGCAGTTTGCGATATCAACATCGAGGGCGCACAGAAGGTTGCAAGCCAGCTCAAGGAGGGCTTGGCTCTTCAGGTAGACGTAACCAAGTATGAAACCTGCAAGGCAGCTGCAGATGCGGTTATCGAAAAGTGGGGCACCATTGATATTCTCGTTGCAAACGCAGCTATCGTAAAGAGCGGCGATATTTTTAACCTTTCTCCCGAAGCCTTCAAGCTCGTTACGGACGTTAACCTCAACGGCTACTTCAACACCGTTAAGGCAGTTGCTCCCATCATGCTTGAAAACAAAAAGGGCAGCATAATTCAGATCAATTCCAAGTCCGGCAAAAAGGGCTCGTACAAGAACGGTGCTTACGCATCCAGCAAGTTCGGTGGCGTAGGTCTTACCCAGTCGCTCGCGCTTGAGTTTGCAGAGGCAGGCGTCAGGGTAAACAGCATTTGCCCCGGCAACCTTCTCAACTCGCCTCTTTGGGTAAACAGCCTCTTTAAGCAGTACGCTGCAAACCAGGGCACTACCGAGGAGAAGATCCGCGAGAAGTACATCAATCAGGTTCCCATGAAGAGGAGCTGCGAGTACGTGGATATCGAGAACGCAATGGTATTCCTTGCATCCGATCTCTCTTCCTATATGACCGGTCAGGCAATCAACGTAACCGGTGGCCAGCAGATGGTATAAGTGGCGTTTATCGCACAAAAACAAGCAATTATCAATAATTTGAGGAAATAAAAACATGAAAAAGGTTCTTGCGTTTGACTTCGGCGCCTCCAACGGCAGGGCGCTTATAGGTGAGGTGAAGGAAGGCAAGCTCGTGTATACCGAGGTGCATCGCTTCTCCAACGATCCCGTTCTTATCAACGGCACCCTCTACTGGGATTTTTTAAGGCTTATTCACGAGATCAAAACGGGTATCGTTAAGGCTAAGCAGGCAGGCGGCTTCGATTCTATAGGTATCGATACCTGGGGCGTTGACTACGGCCTTCTCGATAAAAAGGGCAACATAATCAACACGCCCTATCACTACCGCGATCTCCGCACCGAGGGCGCGATGGAAAAGGTGTTTGATCTGTGCGGTGGCAAGCAAGAGGTTTACAGCAGAACGGGCATTCAGTTCATGCGCTTCAACACCCTCTTCCAGCTTCACGTTTCCGCAACCGAGGATAAGGAAGCCTACGAAAAGGCAGAGAGCATGCTGTTCATCCCCGATCTTATGGCGTACGTTCTCACGGGTGAAAAGGTTGCGGAGTACACCATTGCGTCCACCTCTCAAATGCTCAATCCCTTCACCGGTGAGTGGGATAGGGATCTCGTTAAAAAGGCGGGCGTCAATCCCGATCTTCTTCCTAAAATCGTTCCCAGCGGATACGTTTACGGCAACGTAAAGGCGGATATCTGCGAGGAGCTCGGCATAGAGAGCGTTCCCGTTATAGCGGTTTGCACGCACGATACGGGCTCGGCTGTCGCTGCAGTTCCGGGCGAGATGGATAACTGCTGCTATATTTCCTGCGGCACGTGGTCGCTTATGGGCGTTGAGCTCGATAAGCCCGTTGTCAGCGAGGAGAGCTTTAATGAAAACTTCACCAACGAGGGCGGCTACAACAAGAGCATAAGATTCCTCAAAAATATAATGGGCCTTTGGATTATTCAGGAATCCCGCCGCAGATGGGAAAAGGAGGGCGAGAGCCTCACCTTCGCGCAGCTTGCGGAAATGGCAACCGAGGCAAAATCCGTTTGCTATATAGATCCCGATTATCCGGAGTTTGATAACCCCGGCAATATGCCCGAAAGAATTCGCGAATTCTGCCGCAAAACCGGCCAGCAGGAGCCTGCTACCATCGGTGAAACGGCAAGATGTATTTACGAGAGCCTCGCTCTCAAATATAAGTACACGCTCGAGAGCATCGAAAAACTCACCGGCAAAAAGTTTAACGCCATCAATATTATCGGCGGCGGTTGCAAGGCGGAGATACTCTGCCGCATGACGGCTGATATTTGCGGCGTTAAGGTAGTTGCAGGTCCCTCCGAGGCAACCGCGCTCGGCAATATCGCAGTGCAGATGATAGCACTTGGCGAGATCAAGGACCTCAAGCAGGCTAAGCAGATGATAGCTCTTGGCGGTGACGTTAAGGAATATCTGCCCGAAGGAAAGTACGTGGCAGACTATGAGAGGTTTAAGAGCATTCTCAATAAATAATGCCGAAAACCTGCGAAAAAGGCGGGTTTTTAATAATAAGGGGAAATGAAAATCACTTTTTAGGAGATAAAAATGGATTATAAATTTATGCACCCTGCAGAGCAGATAGTGCTCACAATAAACAGAATTTACCGCAAGCAGATGACGACCACGTCCGGCGGAAATCTCTCCATAATGGATAGTGACGGCAACATTTGGATCACCCCATCCGGCATAGATAAGGGCGCGCTCACGCCGTCCGATATCTGTAAGGTAGAGCCGGACGGAACGGTGATCGGCAAGCACAAGCCCTCCGTAGAGCTTCCCTTCCACAGGTTGGTATATCAAACTCGCCCGGAGGTAAAGGCGGTAGTGCACGCGCACTCCCCGTCGCTTGTTAGCTTCAGTCTTATAAGAAAGAGCCCGGATACCAGAATTATTCCCACAACCCGCCTCGTTTGCGGCAAGGTTGGCATTGCAAGGTATGAGGTACCCGGCAGCATGGAGCTTGGCAGAGCCATTGCAGACGAGTTTAAAAAGGGCTACGACGTTGTCCTTATGGAAAACCACGGCGTCGTAACGTGCGGCAAGGATCTGTTCGACGCGTTCATGAAGTTTGAAACGCTCGAGCGCTGTGCAAAGCTCGATATCACGGCAAAACTTCTCGGCAAGGCGCTCCCCTTAACGCAGGAGCAGATAGAGCTCGCCAACGAAAAGGGCAGAACTCAGCTTGGCGAATTTATCCCCGCGGAGATTTCCTCAAAGGAAAAGGAGATCCGCAACAAGATGTGTACCCTCATCCACAGGGCTTACGATCAGGATCTTTTCTCAAGCACAATGGGCACCTTCTCGGAAAGACTTGGTGAGGATAGCTTTATAATCACCCCTTACGGTAAGGATAGAAAGCACCTCGAGCCGCAGGACCTCGTTCGCGTGGATCACGGCTGGAGAGAGGCCGGCAAGAGCCCTTCAAGATCGGCGCTTCTGCACAAGATGATCTACGAAAAGCACCCCGAAATAAACGCTATCGTAGTTGCACAGCCCACTAACATCCTCGCGTTCGGCATAACCCGCACGGAGATAGATAGCAGAACCATCCCCGAATCCTATATCAAGATAAGGGACCTCGTTCGCTTGCCCTACGGCACGAATATAAAGACGCCCGAAGCAGTAGTTGAAAAAATCAGCAAAAAGAACCCCGTGGTGCTCATTGAGAACGACAGCGTTATCGCAGTAGGCGGCACGCTCATCGAGGCGTTCGATGCGCTTGAGGTAGTTGAGTTCACGGCAAACACTCTTATTCACGGCGGTCTTATCGGTCAGATAGTAAAGATCACCGACGAAGAGGTTGAGGTTATAAATAAGGCGTTCAATCTTGATTAACCACCTAAATCACACAAAAACAAGCAATAAGGAGTATAAAATGACGAAGGCAATTTCCGATCTTATCGAAATATCACAGTACGCCGGCACGCGCGTTGACTATACGCAGGGTGGTGGTGGAAACACGTCCGTTAAGGATGGCGACGTTATGTATATTAAGGCATCCGGCTTTAAGCTTAAGGATATCGACGAGGTTACGGCGTACGTTCCCATGGACCTCAAGAAGATCAAGGGCTTCTTTGAAAGCGTTGATCTAAGCGACGGACGCGACTACGACGCGCTCAATAAGCAGGTAACGGCAGAGGCAACTCTCAAGTTTGAGGGGCTTGCAGCACTCCGTCCCAGCGTTGAGGTTGGCTTCCACTCCGTTCTTAAAAAATACGTAATTCACACCCACTCGGTATATGCAAATCTTCTCACCTGCGCGGCATCGGGCAAGGAGCTCGCCGCAGAGATCTTTGCAAACGTTGATTTCGGCTATTTGTTTATGCCCTATATCGATCCCGGCTTCACTCTCTCTGTGAAGATGAACGACGCCGTTAACGAGTATCAGGCGGCTACGGGCAAATACCCCGAGGTTATCTTTATGCAGAACCACGGCCTCGTTGTTTCCGGCGACGATATCGCGCGCGTTAAAGAGGTTAACGAAAAGGTCAACAGCCTCATCGTTGAGCGCTTCGGTCTTAAGGACGAATATCGCGAGGTAACTCTTAAGGAAGAGGGAGAGGGCGTTTACGTTTCCGAAACTCCGCTCGTTAAGCAGTTCGTTAAGGAAAACGTTCTCAACAAGGAGCTTCTCGATGAATATCCTCTTTATCCCGATCAGCTTGTATACTTAAACAACGTTCTCGCGTTTGCGCCCGAAAAGCTTCAGGCTAAAAACGGCAGCGTATATTACGTTACCAACGGCAAGGAGGCACTCACTTTAGAGGAAACGCTGTTTGCTTATATATTCGTTATAACCACGCTCAAGAAGAACGGCATTGAAATTTCCACCATGAGCGAGAAGGACGTATACTTTATCAACAACTGGGAAGCGGAAAAATATCGCCGCTCACTCTCCAAATAATTCAGAAAATAATATTAAGAGGTATAGATATATGAAAACCAAAGCAGTAAGACTTTACGGCAAGGAAGACATCCGTCTTGAAGAGTTCGAATTACCCGCAATTCAGGACGATGAAATTCTTGCATCCGTTGTTTCGGACAGTATTTGTATGTCCACCTTCAAGGCTGTTGAGCAGGGCCCCGATCACAAGCGCGTACCCAACGATATCGCAGAAAATCCCACCATTATCGGTCACGAATTCTGCGGCGAGATCATCGAGGTAGGCAAGAAGTGGCAGCACAAATTCAAGCCCGGTCAGAAGTTCTCCATCCAGCCCGCTCTCGCTAACGGTCAGCTCGAGGCAGCAGGCTATTCTTACAGATATTGCGGCGGCGATGCAACCAAGGTTATCATCCCCAACGAGGTTATGGAATACGATTCACTCCTTCCCTACGATGGAGATTGCTATTTCAAGGCTTCTCTTTCCGAGCCCGTATCCTGCGTAATCGCCGGCTATCACGAAAACTATCACTCCAAGTATGATAATCACACCCATATCATGGGCATTAAGGAGGGCGGCGCAGTAGCAATTCTTGCAGGCGCAGGTCCTATGGGCCTTGAGGCAGTAGATTACGGTATCCACTGCGACAGAAAGCCCTCGATCATGGTTGTTACCGATATAGACGATGCAAGGCTCGCGCGTGCGGCAAGTCTCCTCACCGTAGAGGATGCAGCGGCAAACGGCGTTAAGCTTTACTATGTAAACACCGCAAAGGTAGAAAACCCCGTTGAGTATATTAAGAGCCTTAACGGCGGAAAGGGCTACGACGACGTATTCGTATACGCACCCGTATCCTTCCTTGTAGAGCAGGGCGATGCACTTCTCGGCCACGGCGGCTGCCTCAACTTCTTCGCAGGCCCGTTGAAATCCGATTTCTCCGCAAAGTTCAACTTCTACGACGTTCACTATGCTTTCCACAGAATCACCGGTACTTCCGGCGGCAACACCGACGATATGAAGGAAGCTCTCGCTCTCGCAGCGGCAGGCAGAATCAACCCTGCTATTATGATCTCCCACGTTGGCGGCTTGGATAGCGTTATCGAAACGACTCTCAATCTTCCCAACATCAAGGGCGCAAAGAAGCTCGTTTACACGAACATTTCTCTCCCCATGACCGCTATTGAGGACTTTGCCGAGGCAGGCAAAACCGATCCCTTGTTTGCGGCTCTTGCAGAGATATGCGCACGTCACAACGGTCTTTGGAACGACGAGGCAGAAAAATATCTGCTCGCAAACGCAAAGCCTATCTAATAAAAAAACCGCCTAAATCTCACAAAAACGGGCGGTACAATCCAGAAAATCAAACGGAGGTAAACGTTAAAATATGGCAAAACCGGTTTTAATGCCTAAGCAGGGTATAACTGTTGAGCAGTGTATTCTTACCAAATGGCATAAAAAAGTAGGCGATAAGGTTGCCGTAGGCGAGGTTCTCTTCAGCTACGAAACCGATAAATCCGCCTTCGATCAGGAAAGCGAGGTAGAGGGCGAGGTTCTCGCGCTTCTCTACGATGAAGGTGCAGAGGTAACCGTTCTCGTTCCCGTATGCGTAGTGGGCAACAAGGGCGAGGATATTTCCGAGTTTACCGGCGCACCCGCAGCAGCACCCGT